>NZ_JBDPLY010000099.1:0-962 GCF_039871695.1 Actinomadura sp. B10D3 | reverse complement strand
TGAGGTTTTCTCTGCAAGATCGATTAGGACAGCAGGGACTTCTGGGGCATGAACGGGCACGGGCAGGCAGGCGCGCGGACAGATCGGAACACCCCGAAATGGGCGTGGAGCCCTCGGTAGAGAGGTCTTTGCGACAAGATCCCGTCTCTGCCCGAAAGGCTCCACGTGGTCACCTACCCTGCCATGCTCGACGTCTCGCGTGAACTCATCCGGTACGTGGCCGGCCTGCTGCGCGCCGAGCGCAGAGCCCGCGGCACCCGGCGTGGAACACGTGCGCTGAGCTGCTGGGTCCAGGCGGTCTTCGTCATCGCCTGGTTCCGCGACCGCCCCAACCTGTACCGGCACGGCACCGCGTTCGGCATCTCCCAGGCCACCGCCTACCGGTACCTGCACGAGGGCATCGACGTCCTGGCCGATCAGGCACCCGACCTCCACCAAGCTCTCGGACGCGCCGTCGCCGACGGGCTGGGGCACCTGATCCTGGACGGGAAGATATTCGACACCGACCGGTGCCGCCTGAGCACCATCAGCGTCAAGGGCGAGCAGATCGATTCCTGGTACTCGGGAAAGACCCACGACTTCGGCGGCAACGTCCAGGCCCTGTTCGAACCGGACGGGTTCCCGATCTGGACCAGCGACGTCGAACCCGGCCACACCGTCGACATCACCGCCGCCCGCGCCCATGTGCTGCCCGCCGCACGCCCGGCCGCACGCGCACTCCCGATTCTGGCGGACCCCGGCTACGACGGCGCAGGCCACGGCGTCCATATCCCGTTCAAGCAGCCCACCGGCGGCGGCGAACTCCACATCGACAACCGCACCTACAACGCCCTGCTACGCGCGCTGCGCAGCCTGGGCGAACGCGGCTTCGCCCTGCTCACCGAACGCTGGACCACGCTCCAGCACATCACGCTCAGCCCCAGCCGGATCGGCGATCTCGTCCGGGCCGCCCTCGTCCTAGT
>NZ_JBDPLY010000098.1:0-999 GCF_039871695.1 Actinomadura sp. B10D3 | reverse complement strand
CCTAGACGAGTGATTCCGAACACGGTCAGTGGTCATAGGCGGTCAGTGATCGGGTGACGGGTTGGCCGGTGCGGTGGTTGTGCCAGATTGCGGCGGCCATGGCCAGGATCCGCTGGGCGACGCGCACGGCTACGCCCTGGTCGGTGCGGCCGCCGTGTTGTTCCAGGTCGAGTTGGCCTTTGAGGGTGTCGTTGACCGATTCGATGAGCTGGCGGACCGACTTGAGCATCGGCTCGCCCGCCCGGGCGATCTCGTCTTTGCGGGAGGGCCGCAGCAGGGTGATGCCCTGGGCGGCCAGTGACCGTTCGAAGTCGGTGGAGGCGAAGCCCTTGTCGGTGATCAGCAGCAGTCCGGGACGGGCGGCGATCAGGTCGGCGTCGTTCTCCAGCATGGCGGCCAGTACCTCCCGCTCGCCGAGCTTGGGGTCGGCCAGCGCCCACAGGATCGGCATCCCGGCCGGGGTGCACACCAGATACAGCTTCAGGCCCCAGTAGAAGCGGGAGTGGGAGGCGCAGTAGCCGTAGTTGGCCCAGCCCGCCACCTGGCTGCGCTTGACGGTCGGCCGCGACATGCCGCACGGCACGGGGGTGGAGTCGGTGATCCACACGGTGTCGTGCCAGAAGTCGCTGTCGCGGGCCAGAGCGCGGATGATGCGTTTGATCTGCGGCAACGCTGCTCGTAGCCGCTTGTTGTAGCCCGGCTGCAGTGGCAGGAAGGGGAACAGGTGGCCCAGGTGCTTGCGGGCGTGGCGCAGCCAGCGCGCCTCGCTGTGGTGGCCGAGCATCGCCTGCATCACCGCCAGGCAGATCAACTCGGAGTGGCTGAGCTTGGGCGGGCGTCCGGGCAGCCGGGCGATCCCGGCGGCATCGTCGTCGATCTTGACGTACAGTGCGATCACGAGGGTGTCCAGGTCGGTTTTCACACATTGATCTTGGACACCCTCTTCGCATGCCGGGGCCGCTTCAGCACATCGCGATCATTAGGAATCACTCGTCTAGG
>NZ_JBDPLY010000097.1:0-1157 GCF_039871695.1 Actinomadura sp. B10D3 | reverse complement strand
CCGGGGGCGGCCGCGTGACCCGTACGGACCGCGGGGCCCGGGCGACGGGCCACAGAACCGGAAGGACATCATGATGACCGACGAGAATCCGCCCGCCGGGGACGGCACCGTCCTCGTCGCCGGTGCCCACGGCGTGGTCGGGGGCGCCGCCGTCCGCGCCCTGCTGGAGTCGGGCGGGCGCGTCGCCACGGTGGCGCGGCGCGGCCCGGTCGGGCCGCCGGACGGCCCGCCGGTGGGCGACCACCTCCAGGTCGACCTGCTCGACGCGGCGGCGACCCGCGCCGCGCTCGCCGACCGTCCCGACATCACCGCGATCGTCCACGCCGCCTACATCGAGCGCGAGACGATGGCCGCCACCGTCGAGCCGAACGTGGCGATGCTGCGGAACCTGCTCGACGCCGTGCACGGCCCACCGTCCCGGCTGCGGCACGTGGTGCTCATCGGCGGCGGCAAGTCATACGGAGAGCACCTCGGCGGCTACAAGACCCCGGCGAAGGAGACCGACCCCCGCTTCCTCGGGCCGATCTTCTACAACGACCAGGAGGACCTCCTCTACGCCGACGCCGCCCGCGCGGGATACACCTGGACGGTGCTGCGCCCGGACGCGGTGATCGGCCCGAGCCTCGGCTCCCCCATGAACATGCTCACCGGCCTCGCCGCCTACGCCAGCGTCTGCCGGCACCAGGGCGTCCCGCTGCGCTTCCCCGGCACCCCCGCCGCGTGGGGCGCCCTCCACCAGGCGACCGACGCCCGCGTCCTCGCGCGGGCCGTCGCCTGGGCGCTGCGGTCGCCGGCGGCGCGGAACGAGGTCTTCAACGTCACCAACGGCGACAACTTCCGCTGGCAGCACCTCTGGCCAGACATCGCGGACTTCTTCGCCATTCCGGCCGCACCTCCGCAACCGATGCCGCTCGCGGAGCACATGGCCGACAAGGGCCCGGTGTGGGACACGATCGTCCGGGAGCACGGGCTGCGGCCCACCACCCTCTCCCGGATCGCGTCCTGGCCGTTCGTCGACGGCTGGTTCGCCGCCGGCGACGACATGGTGCAGAGCACCATCAAGATCCGCCAGGCGGGTTTCGGCGACTGCGTCGACACGCATGTGAGCTTCCTCGACAACCTCGCGATGCTGCGCGACCTCTCCCTCATCCCCTGAC
>NZ_JBDPLY010000096.1:0-1166 GCF_039871695.1 Actinomadura sp. B10D3 | reverse complement strand
GCCGGTTACTTCAGGAGCTGGCGGGCCATGACCATCCGCTGGATCTGGTTGGTCCCCTCATAAATCTGGGTGATCTTGGCGTCGCGCATCATCCGCTCCACCGGGAACTCCCGCGTATACCCATACCCGCCCAGCAACTGCACCGCATCGGTCGTCACATCCATCGCCACATCCGACGCCAACGCCTTGCACGCCGACGAGACGAACGTCAGATCCGCCACCCGCTCCCCCGCCATCACCCGCTCAGACTTGATCGCCGCGTGATACGTCAACTGCCGCGCCCCCTCCAACCGCATCGCCATATCCGCCAGCATGAACTGCACACCCTGGAAATCAGCGACCGGCCTACCGAACTGCCGCCGCTGCTTCACATACCCCACCGCGAAATCCAGCGCACCCTGCGCGATCCCCAACGCCTGCGCCGCGATGGTGATCCGCGTATGGTCCAACGTCGCCAGCGCCGTCTTGAACCCCGTCCCCTCCGCACCGATCAGCCGATCCCCCGGAATCCGCACATCCTCCAAGATCACCTGCCGGGTCGGCGACCCCTTGATCCCCAGCTTGCGCTCCTTCGGCCCGAACGACACCCCCACATCGTCCTTCTCCACCACGAACGCCGAAATCCCCCGCGCCCCCACCGACGGATCGGTCACCGCCATCACCGTGTAGAACTCCGACACACCGGCATTGGTGATCCACATCTTGGTGCCATTGAGCACCCAGACATCCCCATCCCGCACCGCACGAGTCTTCATCCCCGCCGCATCCGACCCCGCATCAGCCTCCGACAACGCATAAGAGAACATCGCCTCCCCCCGCGCCACCGGACCCAGATACCGCTTCTTCAACTCCTCCCCACCGGCCAGCAACACCGGCACCGTGCCCAGCTTGTTCACCGCCGGAATCAACGACGACGACGCACACGCCCGCGCCACCTCCTCGATCACGATCACCGTGGCCAGCGCATCAGCCCCCGCACCCCCGTACGATTCGGGCACATGCACCGCATGCAGCCCGTTGGCCACCAACGCCTCCAGCGCCTCCTGCGGGAACCGGGACTCCTCATCCACCTCCGCCGCGAAAGGAGCGATCTTGGCCTCGGCCAGTTCACGTACCGTGGCCCTCAGCAGCTCATGCTCCTCGGACGGGGCGTACGCGGGAAAGTC
>NZ_JBDPLY010000095.1:0-1239 GCF_039871695.1 Actinomadura sp. B10D3 | reverse complement strand
CGTGATCGGGGCGAGCCCGTCGTTGGCGCTGTGCCTCCTGCTGGTGTTGTAGAAGTCGGCGATCCAGGTCGAGATCTTGATGCGGGCCTCGGCACGGGTGGTGAAGTGGTGACGGTGCACGAACTCGACCTTGAGTGTGCTGTTGAACGCCTCGGCGGCGGCGTTGTCCAGGGCGCACCCGACCCGGCCCATCGACTGGGTGATGCCGTGCCGGCGGCACGCGGCCGCGGTCCTGGCCGCGGTGTACTCCGACCCGCGATCGGTATGGAAGATCACCCCGTCGACGTCGCCACCGCGCGTGGTGACCGCCATCTGCAGCGACGCCACCACCAGGGCTGCGTCGTGGTGGGCCGACATGGCGTGACCGAGCAGGCGCCGGGAGAACAGGTCCTCGGTCGTCGCGAGGTAGAGCGGCCCCTCGTCGGTGTCGATCTGCGTCACGTCCCCGCACCACAGCACGTCCGGCGCCACGGCGGTGAAGTTGCGGCGCACCAGGTCGGGCGCGGCCAGCCGACGTCCCGGCCGGGTCAGCGACCGCCGCCGCCCCGGCGGACGGCCGGCCAAGCCGAGCTCGGCCATCCGCGCGGCGACGGTGTTGACCGAGACCTTCCAGCCCTCTTCCCGCAGCTCATCACAGATCCGCGGGCTGCCGTAGGTGCCGCCCGAGGCGGTGAACAGCCGCTTGATCTCCTCGTCCAGCCGGGCCCGCCGCTGCTCGCGGGCGGTCGGGGCACGGTTGATGTGCTTGTAGAACCAGGACTGCGAGACCTCCAGGGCCCGGCAGGCGATCGCGTGCGGGATGCCGTGCTCGGTCCTGCAGGACGCGATGAACTCCGCGACGATCATCGGTTCATCGAGTCCTTCACCCACAGGACCACTGATCGCTTGAGCACCTCACGCTCCATCTCGAGCTCGGCGCGTTCCTTCTCCCATTCGGCCTTCTGACGAGCGTGCTCACGAGCCGTCTCGGTCTTGAGCCGCCGCAAATGGGCCAGCTCGCGGCGTTCGGCGTCGTTCAGTGCACCGCTGCCCTCGCCGTCACCACCGCGTTCACGGTCGGCCTTCACCCAGTTGTGAAGCGTGTACGGGTTGATCCCCAGGTCCCGCGCGACCTGCGCGACGGGCTTGCCGGTCTCCTTGACGATCCGCACCGCTCCCTCGCGGAACTCCGGATCAAACCGGCGTCTCTTGTCTCCCACGACCCAACCATCTCTCTGGTTCAGGTCTCCACGCTACGAG
>NZ_JBDPLY010000094.1:0-1289 GCF_039871695.1 Actinomadura sp. B10D3 | reverse complement strand
GCGCATGGTCCACCTGGCGCCGACGCCACCAATACCGAGCCCGAAAATGCCACCAGGCATGGCACGCCTACGCCGACACCAACACATGATCACCGCAGGCCAGAGCCTCAATTACAGCTGCCGTATCCGACCTGGACGGCGCGGCCGGACTTCACCAGCTCGGCGAGGCGCCGGTAGAGGGTGGGGCGGCTGAGTTGCGTGATCATCAGGAGATGTGCGATCGGAAGACCCTCGTCCGGTGCGCCGTCCAGAGCTTCTCTCAGAGCTGTCTCGGCGTGGTCTTCTTGGGACGGCGTTACCGGTGCGGACGGCTCTGAGACGGGCGCCATGCGCGCCTCGTCCAATGCAAGTCGAGAGACCTCGTCCAGGGCTGGACGTGTAGCAGCGTGCCGCTCTGCTGCCTCTGCCACGGCGGCATCGGTGAGGAGGTACGCGCGGCCTCGTCGTGGTGTGTCGTGTTCGGGTGCGGAGAGCAGGAACTTGCCGGGTGCGTTGAGGGTGTGGGCGTGCCATCCGGCGCTGAGCATTCCTTGCCCGAGGATGAGATCGACGTCCTTCCTCTCACGGACGCGGAAGCTCACGCGGACGTCCATTTGAGACCGGACGGCACCCTTGCCCATGGCTTTCTGTGTGGGCCGTTGAGTGGCTGCGATCAGGGTCACGGCGACCGCTCGCCCTCGCCGTGCGATTGAGTCCGTGTCGCCAGCTGCGTCGGGAGCGTCATCGGCGAGTTCGGCGTACTCGTCCACGATGATGACGAGCGCGGGATGTTCCGGCGTCGGATCCCACACGCGGCGTCCGTTGGCTGTGAGCCATTCGGCGCGGGCTTCCAGGACTGTGACGGCGTCGCGGAGCATGGTGCGGGCTTGGTCGGGTGTGGTGGCGAGTCGATCGATACAGGACGCCCACGGCTGGAGTTCCATGCCGCGCTTGAGGTCGATAGCCCAGATGACCACGTCCTGACACGCGCTGAGGTTCCCCATGAGGACGTTGATTCCGCCGCTCTTACCCGAACCGGCCACACCACCGATGAGCCCGTGACGTCGCAGCAGCAGAACGCGCGCACCGGTGGCGTCTTCGAACGGGCCGAGGTCGATCGGTTCGGTAATGGACGAGACGGATGGTCCAGGCCACGGGATGGCGTCGGCATGCGGGTCGGCGTCCAGTGACGTTTTCTCACTGACTTTCAGGTGATCCGGCGGTGTTCGAAATGGACTAGGACGAGGGCGGCCCGGACGAGATCGCCGATCCGGCTGGGGCTGAGCGTGATGTGCTGGAGCGTGGTCCAG
>NZ_JBDPLY010000093.1:0-1308 GCF_039871695.1 Actinomadura sp. B10D3 | reverse complement strand
CTGAAGCGCCCCGAAGATTCCGGACAGTGACCCCACTACAATGGGGTGGTCCGGAAAGGTAGTGATTTGGCTCGTCCGAAGAGGAAATTCTCCCCGGAATACCGGGAAGAGGCAGTGAAGATGGTGATCGAGACTTCGCGGCCGGTCTCACAGGTGGCGAAGGAACTCGGGATCAACGCGGGCACTTTGGCGAATTGGGTGAACGCTTACCGGCGTGCGCATGCCGGCGAGGAGCCCGAGCTGACGGTGGACGAGCGTGCCCGACTGAAAGAACAGGAACGCGAGATCCGTGAACTCCAAATGGAGATCGCTTTCTTGAAAAAAGCGGCGGCGTACTTCGCCAAAGAGCAGCGGTGACCTCGAAGTACGAGTTCATCGACGCGGAGTACGCCAGCCCTTCCGTGTGCGTCGACGGCGCCACCCCCAGCATCGTCCGGATGTGTGAATGGCTGGGCGTTTCCCGCTCCGGCTTCTATGAATGGCGACGGCGCCCGGAATCGGCGACCTCGCAGCGGCGCGAGAGGCTCAAGGTTCTGGTACGGCATTTCTTCGATGCCTCCGATGGCACCTACGGGTACCGGCGGATTCACGCCGACCTGGCCGACGCCGGGGTGCCCGCCGGCCCGGAGCTGGTCCGCGACATCATGCGGGAGCTGGGCCTGGTGCCCTGCCAGCCGCAGCCGTGGCGGGCGAGCCTGACCGAGCAGGACGGCACTGCCGGCTCGATCCCCGACCTGGTCCGCCGTGACTTCACCGCCGACGCGCCCGGGCAGAAACTCGTGGGCGACATAACCTATGTCGAAACGTGGGAAGGATGGGTCTATCTCGCCACCGTCATCGACTGCTACACCAAGGCCGTCATCGGGTGGGCGATCGACGACAACTACAAGACCCCGCTCATAGAAAAGGCCATCGAGATGGCCGCCCGCAACCACAGACTCACCGACAAGGCGATCTTTCACAGCGACCGCGGCAGTAATTACACCTCGGCGAAGTACGCCGCCACGCTCCATCTGCTCGGGCTACGGCAATCGGTCGGCCGAACCGGCATCTGCTACGACAATGCAATGGCCGAATCGTTCTTCTCGACCCTGAAGAACGAACGAGTCCACCGCACACAGTATCCAACCCGCGAACACGCACGCCGCGACATCGTGAGGTACATCGAACTCTGGTACAATTCTCGCAGACGCCACTCAGGACTCGGCTATAAGACCCCGAACCAGGTCTATGCAGAGCACCTAGAACAGCAGCTCGCAGCGTGAAGTAACCGCAAATAGAGCTGTCCGAAGTCTTCGGGGCCCCTCA
>NZ_JBDPLY010000092.1:0-1312 GCF_039871695.1 Actinomadura sp. B10D3 | reverse complement strand
CAGGGATCCGGCAAGGTCGTGAAATGAGGGTGTGACCTGCGGGATCGCTGGTCCGGTAGGCGGGTTTGGGGGTTCGCAAGTAGCGGGTGGGGCCCGCGCGGTTCGATGGAAGTTCTCACGCTCACCATCGCCGCTGACAGGACCCACCCGCCGATGACATTCTCCTGTGTTTCCGCCGCTCGTGGCCAGTACCTGCTTGATCTGCTCGCGCAGGTGCCCGATCCCCGTAAGCGACGTGGCCGGCGCCACACCCTGGCGGGGTTGCTCGCGGTGGGAATCGCAGCGGTGGTGGCCGGGTCACGGTCGTTCGCGGCGATCGGGCAGTGGGCCGCCGATGCCGGTGACCAGGTGCTTCACGCGCTGGGCGCGACCCGCGGGCCGGCGGAGGAGTCGACGTTCCGGCGGGCGTTCGCCGCCCTGGATGCCGACAGGCTGGACGCGGTCCTGGGGGCCTGGCTGTGGACACGGGCCGCTCGCGTCGGTGACCGGCTGGTGATCGCGGTCGACGGCAAGACCGTCCGCGGCGCCAAGCGCAAGGGCGGCAAAGCGCCGCATCTGGTCGCGGCCCTGGCGCACGGCGCCGGTGCGGTGCTCGGGCAGGTCGCGGTCGCTGCCAGATCGAACGAGATCCCCGCCGTCCGGGACCTGCTGCGGGCCTTTGCGGACCTGGCCGGGGCGGTGGTCACCATGGACGCCCTGCACACGCAGACCGGCACCGCCGAACTGGTCGTCGGCCGGGGTGCGGACTACGTGATGACGGTGAAGGGCAACATGCCGGGGCTGTACCGGCGGCTGAAGAGGCTGCCCTGGGCCGATGTCCCGGCGGTGTCGACGGTGACCACGGGGCGCGGCCGCCGGACTCGCCGCACGATCAAGGTCGCCTCCGCCCCGGCATGGACCGGGTTCACCGGCGCGGCCCAGGTCGCGCAGCTACGCAGGACCGTCACCCGGCGCGGGAAGAAGACGGTCGAGGTGGTCTACCTGGTCACCAGCGCCGACGGCCGGGCCGCCGACCCGGCGACCCTCGCGTCGTGGGTGAGAGGGCATTGGCTGATCGAGAACCGGCTCCACTGGGTCCGGGACGTCACCTACCAGGAGGACAAATCGCTGGTCAGGACCGGGAACGCGCCCCGCGTGATGGCCACGCTGCGCAGCCTGGCGATCAGCCTGCTCCGCCTGGCCGGGCACGACAACATCGCCGCTGCCAACCGGCACCACGCCCGCGACCCGCAACGCACCGTCACACTGCTCCAGACCACATGAACGACAACCCCAGGTCACACCCTCTTTTCACGACTTTGCCGGGTCCCTG
>NZ_JBDPLY010000091.1:0-1330 GCF_039871695.1 Actinomadura sp. B10D3 | reverse complement strand
GCGACGGCTACTTCTGCCAGGGGAAGCGGTCGGTGAAGGCGGGTTTGAGGTCGTCCAGCCAGACGGCGTCGGGGTCGTAGTGGGCGAAGAAGGGCTTGCCGACCAGGTCGGCGTCGCGGCACTGGATGAAGTGCAGCGCGAACACCTTCTGGCCCATCACCTCCACCACGCCGTCGACGCAGACCTTGCCCGGGGTCGCCGACATCGACGGGCCCCGCACCGTGCGCGCCAGTCCCGAGACGTTCTTGTAGGCGTCCCGGAAGATCTCATACGCCCCAGCCAGCGGGACCGCGAAGTAGTCCTGGGGGCCGGTGTCGCGTTCGACGAACATGTAGTACGGCACCAGCCCCATCCGGGTCTGGGTGCGCCACATGCCCTCCCACACCTTGGGGTCGTCGTTGATGGTGCGGATCAGCGGCGCCTGGGTGCGGATCACCGCGCCGGTGTCGCGGATCCGCCGGCACGCCTCGGTGACCATCAGCGGTTCCAGCTCGCGCGGATGGGTGAAGTGCGCCATGAACGCCAGGTTCTTACCCGACTCCACCACCTGCTCGAACAGCCGCAGCATCGGCTCGGCGTCGGGATCGGTGACGAACTTCTGCGGCCAGTAGGCCAGCGACTTGGTCCCGATCCGGATCGATTCGAGCTGGTCCAGCTCCAGCAGCGGCTCCAGGTAGCGGCGCAGCACCGGCTCACCCATGATCATCGCGTCGCCGCCGGTGAACAGCACACTGGTCACCTCGGGATGGGCGACCAGGTAGTCGCGCAGCGCGGCGGGCTGGTCCCCGGCCATCTTCAGATCGGCCTCGCCCACGAACTGGGCCCAGCGGAAGCAGTAGGTGCAGTAGGCGTGACAGGTCTGCCCCTGCTTGGGGAAGTACAGCACCGTCTCGTCGTACTTGTGCTGCATCCCGGGGATCTTCCCGTCCCCGAAGCTGGGCACGTTCAGCTCCATCTGCCCGGCCGGATGCGGGTTCAGCTTCATCCGCACCCGATGCGCCGCCGCCTCCACCTCGGCCTTGGGCGCATCGCGCCGCAGCAGATCCGCCAGCAGCGCCACATCCTGGGCCGGCAGCATGTCCTCCTGCGGGAACACCAGCCGGTAGATCGGGTCATCGGGCGCCGCCGACCAGTCGATGAGCTCCTCGACCACGTAGGCGTTGGTGCGGAAGGGCAGCACCGTGGCCACCGCCCGGGTCGCCAGCCGCTGCTCGGGCGTCAACCCGGCCCGAGCGGTCAGCTCCTCCAGGTGCTTGGCCGTGAAGGCGCGGAACTTGCGACCGGTGGATCCCACCGCGGGAGCCGCGTCGTTCACCAGTGTCACGTGTTG
>NZ_JBDPLY010000090.1:0-1361 GCF_039871695.1 Actinomadura sp. B10D3 | reverse complement strand
GGACCCGGGTGGGGATGATCGTGCGGGCCTCGACCGAGCGGCCGGAGCTGACGAGGGCGCTGGGGATCGATGTGGGGCGGTGGGTGACGCCGGTGTTCGGGTTCGGGATCGCGCTGGCGGCGTTGGCGGGGGTTTTGGCGGCGCCGATGCGTGCGGTGAACCCGCTGATGGGCGCCGATCTGATCATCACCGTGTTCGCGGTGGTGGTGATCGGTGGCCTGGGGTCGGTGTTCGGGTCGGTCGCGGCGGGGTTCGCGGTGGGGTTGCTGTCGGCGCTGGGGAACTATTACGTGCCGTCGCTGTCGCAGACGCTGGTGTTCATTTTGATGGCCGCGGTGCTGTTGTGGCGTCCTGCGGGGTTGTTCGGGCGTGAGGAGGCGCTGCGATGATCCTGGCCAGGCTGGCCCGCTGGGGCCGGAGCGGGCAGGTCCTGCTGGTGGTCGGGCTGGTGGCGGCGCTGGCGCTGCCGTGGATGATCTACCCGCCGGTCGCGTTGGACATCGCCTGCTGGGCGCTGTTCGCCGCCGCGGTCGACCTGCTGCTGGGGTTCACCGGGCTGCTGTCGTTCGGGCACGCGGCGTTTTGGGGCGGGTCGGCGTACTGCACCGGCCTGATCGCCCTGCACACCCCACTCCCCTTCCCGGTCGCGATCGCCGGCGGCGCCGGCTTCGCAGCACTCCTCGCGCTGCCGATCGGGTTCTTGTCGGTGCGGCTGACCGGGATCTACTTCGCCATGGTCACCCTGGCGTTCGCGCAGATGGTGTACTTCGTCGCCAACCAATGGCGGGAGGTCACCGGCGGGGAGAACGGCCTGCAGGGCATCCCCAGAGAGTTCTTCGGCGTGGATCTGTCCGAGCCGTTCTACTTCTACTACGCGGGCCTGCCGTTCGTGCTGGCCGGCCTGTGGGTGGCCTGGCGGATCGTGCGGTCGCCGTTCGGGCGCGTTCTGGTGTCCATCCGCGACAACCCCGCCCGCGCCCGCGCTTTGGGCTACCCGGTGGACCGGTATCGGCTGCTGGCCTTCGTGCTGTCGGCCGGGCTGTCGGGGCTGGCGGGGGGAGTGTTCGCGGTCGGGCACGGCTTCGCCTCCCTGGAAGGGGTGTACTGGACCACCTCCGGGCAGGCGGTGATGATGGTCATCCTGGGCGGTATCGGCACGCTGTGGGGCGGCGCGATCGGCGCGGCCCTGGTGGTCCAGCTCCAGGACTTTTTGGCCACCGCCGGGTTCCAGGAGACCGGCATCGTCACCGGATCCATCTTCATCGTGATCGTCCTGCTGTTCCGCCGCGGCATCTGGGGCACCGCCCGCCACCTGCTGGCCACCCGCCGCCCACCCGCACCCGGCCAACCGGCCACCGAGA
>NZ_JBDPLY010000009.1:0-238489 GCF_039871695.1 Actinomadura sp. B10D3 | reverse complement strand
TTTGTCACACAAAGCAACGATCACGGCGGCCGTCTCGCATGTCCGGCACTCCACCCGATCGTGATCATCCCGGGCGCCCCGCCGACCAGCAGCATCATCCCCACAGCCACGATCTACAGCTGCCGTACTTGATCAGCTGCCCTTCCTTGTGATACTCAATCCTGAACTAGGCGGTTACCCTGCCTTTGCAGGAGAACGGGGTGTCTGTCGCCATGTCGCTCACCCTTGATCGAAAGGTATGGATACGCCAGTCAGAACGAAGATCGGCCTTCTGGAGTCGACATCGCCACTGATTCCTTGAGTACACCCAACGCCAGTGCTTCCCCCGATAGGCCGCCAACCCCCGCACTGTGCATCGTTTTACCAGATCAGTAGTTACGTCGTTGCGCCAATTCGCGACGAGCGCGACTGGATGAACAGTCCACCCCCTTGGATGTCGTCTCATCGCCCTGATACATACTGCAGTCGAACAACTCCTCAGTCTCAGAGACCGGCGTGCCGCCGGCCATCGCCGTACATTTCCTCTCCATCTGGTGCCTCTCGATGGGAAAGAGTCGGCGTGGCACCTTGTTCGCCGATTTCGCGTCCCGCGCCACCTCACGGCTGGTCCGGTCCGCTTGCCCTGGGCGCATGAGGAGTAATCAAATTGCTTCAAGGGTTGAGTCATTGATCCGCCGTCAGTAGGCGAGAACACCTGATGCTCTGCACTCTCTCTTTACACAGTCGCCTTTGATCGCTCCGGAAAATCGTTTCCGGGCAAGTGGTGGTAACCGTATGGACGGCACGTGCGCCCCGCCGATAAAGCTGCGGACGAGGCGCTCGACCAGCCTCGTTCGTCCACGCAAAGAAAGGCTTGGCTGTGTATCTGGAGCGTCAGAACCAAGAAAGGCCTTCTGCAAGAACCGCAGATGATCTCGGAGAGCTCGAAACCGTCATCCTTCGCGATGACGAGGCGACGAACTTCCTTCGCGACCAGTGGTCTATCCTGTACTCGCTGGACGTGAATGCTGCGCCATATCTATTCCATACATGGCTGAAGGGGTGGAGTCACCAGCTACCTCTGCATAGTCACCCGCTCATCGTTCTGGTCATGAGTGGGGGCTCTCCTGTCGGAGCGTTGGCCTTGGTGCAGGAACAACTCCATGCGGGGGAGGGCGCCATTCGACTGCTGTCGACTCCTTATTCGGAGTCCGTCGGCATAGTGGGGCCGGCGAGCGACTGCATGGAAGTCGCCAGGGCGGTGTCCGAGGCTCTCGGTGAGCTGAGGCGAGAAGACAACCGGGTGCTGGTGTCCGATATTCCGGCGGCCAGTGCGCTCGCCAGGGAGTTGGCGTCCGACGAGAACTGGTCACTCCACCTCGTACCGTATGCGACTGTCGACCTTCCTTTGTCATTCGACAGCTTGTCGAGGGAAACGCGACGCACGCATCGTCGTAGACTGCGGAAGGCAGAGCAGCTTCGGGAGTCCGGCCACCGGCTGGAATTCAAGCGTTCCCGCACTACCAGCCAGCTTCTGGAAGCCTTCGAAATCTTGGCGGAACTCGATGCCCGTCAGCACTCCGAACGCCCCTTCTCCGCGGGGAGTTGGAAGTCCGTACTCGCCGAATGTGGGAGCGATCTGGCCTTCGTTGCCACCCTGGAACTGGATGACGTCCCCGTCGCCGCCGAGCTTTGCCTGTACCGGGAGAAGAGGTGCTACTCGGTTCTCGCCGCCAGGGATACTGACTGCCACCAGTTCGCAGCCGGGCATGTGCTGCTGCGTCATCTTGCGGATGACCTGGCCGACGCGGGATTCCTTGAGCTCGATCTGGGGCGTACCTTGCCAACCGGCAATCAGATCGGGTACAAGTCACAGTACGGCGCCCGATGGGGTCACACCATTGTCGCAGTCACTCAGCCGCTGGAGGCGAGCGCTTCGCTGAGGTGCGCGCAGAATACTGTCAGCGAATTCTTGGGGGCTCAATGATCTTCGACCTTACCTCTTCGAAGAACTAGGGCGCATATCGGGTTGTGATCGATCGGTCGGGTCCGTCTTTGTTGTGGCGATGGATCCGGTAGATCATCGTGGGTGGCGTGCATGCCGCCGAGTGATGCAGAGTGGGCTTTCATTGAGCCCTACTTGCCGGTCGGTTCCTTCGGCCCGTATCCCGAGCGGCTGCGGGAGCAGTCCGAGGGCGTGATCTGGTGGTTCAGGACCGAGGCGCAGTGGCGGGAGACGCCGGGTGAGTTTGGCGCGTGGTTCACGGTGAGCAACCGCTTCCGGCAGCGGCGAACGCGGGGGTGTTCGAGGCCCTGCTTTCAAGGTGACCTCGTCCAGGCGGGACAACAGGTCCATGTCCAGTTGGTGCTGGGAGGCGAGCACTGAGCTGATTCCGTGCGCCCAGCAGAACGGGAGGTGATGCCGCGTGAGCGGCTGATCTTGTTCGTAAGCTCGTCGTCGCTTGCCGGTGTGAGTCCGGTCCGGGTAGCTGCCAGGAGGCCCGGTAGCAGGCTGGCGGTTCCGTCTGGAAACGGGCGGGGTCGAAGCCCAGCGTCAAAGGCCCTGATGGGGGAGCGACGGTGCGGTCCGTAGCGTAAAGCGAAGCCTGCGGCGTCGTTACTCACCCGCCCGTGAGGGTGGGGCAAGGGAGTGCCGAGCCCTTCGGAATCGGGGTGAAGGCCATGGAAGCGGTGAAGAGCCTGGAAGCAGCCGCGAGGAACTCCCCGGCGTATGGGGCGCGGAACGTGCCGATAGTGGCGGCGGGAACTGGGGAGGCCCTCCCCGGCCCAGTGACCTGCGGAAATTGTTGCTGGAGCGTCGCACCCTATAACCGATGACCTCGGGAAGTGGGTGGCGTGCCGGAAGGGCGTCGGAGGGTCCAATGCCGTTTAAATAGATGATCTTGCTGGCGTGGGCCTGCCCGTGTGAGGAGCTGGACGGTGGGCGGTCCGGTGTGGCGGATGCCCTTGTCGCTGGGGCGTCGTTCGCGGTAGCTGCTGCGTCGGGGGCGTTTGACAGAACGGGGGTAGGTGCGGAGGCGGCGTTCGGGGTTGCGGTTGCGGGGCCGGCCGACCCGGTGGACGGTTCGCGCTCAGAGATCGGGGCCGGGCTCAGGGGGGAAAGGCCGCTCGGTCGGTGACCGAGCGGCGCACGATCCGGAGCGTGGCCAGGAACTTGATCCGGTCGGGATCGACTCCGACGGTGGTGGCGGCGGTGCAGATCAGGGTGGCCAGGGCCCAGTGGGTGAGGAGATCGGGCGGGAGCTGGAAACGGAGCAGAACTGGCCACGGTCATCGGGGAAAGCACACCCGACCGGGAAACCGGCGGAAGAAAGGCCCCGAGCCCTACCGCCCGAAATGCCACCGCGCCAGCTCCCGACCCTCCAGGTCTTGAGGTCGCTGGTCCGGCGGAGTACTACTGCGGCTCGGTGGTGGCCGGCTGGGTCGCAAATCGCCAGGTTCACGAGGGCGGCGGGTACCCAATGCGCGAGCATCACGTACATGGCCAGCCGTACGGGTCCTGGACGTTTCCGGGTGCGTGCATGCCATTCCTTCAGCCGCGGTCGTTCGCTCCTTCGATGCGTCCGCAAAGGGAAATGTTGGTCCGGGGCGGCATACGGTTGGGGGCGCGGAGTTCCGTCGGCGGTTGGACGAGGTGGGCGCAAGGTTTCCTCGGGTGGAGCCGCGGCGGCAGGCGCGGGCGTATGTGACCGGGCTGCTGGCGCCGGACCGGATGCAGCGCTTGCTGGGCAACGTCTGCTGGGATGTGTCGGGGATGCGCGATGACCTGCGCGAGTACGTCTTCGAGCACCTCGGGACGACTCGGGGTGCTGCTCGTGGACGAGGGGATCCAGTGCTGGGTCGTCCTGTCGGGTCAGGCCGTTGTCGCGGGCGAACCGGACACGACGATCGTGGGCGGCGGGTCGGCCTGCGCGGTTCCTTACGGTCTGCGGGCGGTTCGGGACGCCGATCCGGTCATCGTGCCGAACCTGCCGCAGTGCTCGGCCGAGGATCCGCCCGAGCCCGCGCTGGAGGCACCGCGCGCGGCGCACGCCCGGGGCGCCCGTGTGGATCCACGCGACCACAACTTCACTGCTGCTGAACCGCGGTGGCCGCAACGCGATCTGTACGTCGTTCGTCTGCTCACGGTTCCAGGTGCAGGGCTCCGTTCTCGACGGCCAAGGACGGGCTCCCCGGACGCCATGATCGAGGCATGGCAGGGCCAGCAGTGGGTGCGCGCGCGGACCGGCCAGGACGGCGTGTTCCGCATCACCGTCCGCAAACCCCGACCGGTGCGAACGGGCGACGGCCGTCTCCACGCCCCCCACCTGAACGTCGCCGTCTTCGCCACCGGCCTGCTCAAACAGGCGATGACGCGGCTGTACTTCCCCGATGAGCGACAGGCGAACGAGCAGGACCCGGTGCTGAAACGCCTGCCACCCCAGGACCTCCGACTCGTGGCACGGCGCGAGAACGACGTCCTGCGGTTCGACATCCACCTGCAAGGAGACAACGCGGCCGTGTTCTTCGAATTCTGATCTCCGGACCCGCTGGTCGGATAACGAGGTCGACTTGTAGAACGATACCGTTTCGCTGTAGAACGGTTGCGTTCTACTTTGGAGGTGGCGGGATGCGATCCCCTCGGTCGACTGTCCGCGGGCCCCGATCGGCGGGCTGGACACCTGATCCGCCGCCACGTCCCCGGTTCCGGGTCCGAACCGAGCCTGACGTCGAGATCCCGCTTCCGGACGGCACGATGTTGATCGGTGACCTTTACCGCCCGGTCACCGACGGCGCACGGCCCGCACTGCTCGGTTGGAGTCCGTACAACAAGGATCTGATGCCGACCGGCGCGCCCGCGCCGTTCAATGAGCCGGGCGACGTGACGTATCTGGCTGCTTGCGGATACCCGGTGGTCGTCGTCAACGCCAGAGGCACCGGGCGTTCCTCGGGGGCGCTGCCCGAGGAGATGTTCGGCGCCTCCGAGCTGGCCGACCTGCAGGCCACGATCGACTGGATCGCGCATCGCCCGTGGTGCGACGGGCGGGTCGCGATGACGGGCATGTCCTACTTTTCGATCAGCCAGTTGTTCGCGGCGGGGCACCGGATTCCCGGTTTGGCCGCGATCGCGCCGTTCGGGTCGGCGACCGACCTGTACCGGATGATGATCTACCACAATGGGGCTCTGACCTCGGGGTTCATGGGACGTTACATTGCGGTCAACGGTGCGGTGCAGCGAGTACGGCTGAGACCGGCGGTACGGCATGCGCTGGGGTACGTGATCGGTACCCGTCCGCTGCAGGCCCTGGTGCGGTCACGGATGACGCGAATGCTCCCGCGCGCGGTCAGGCGGCTGCCGGTTCCAGAGCCGTGGCTGCGCCGGTGGGCGCTGTACGCGCTCGATGAGCCGTTCGACGGGCCGCTGTACCGGGACGGCTCGGCTTGGCCGCGCCTGCCGCAGATCGAGATACCGGTGCTCATCGGCACCGAGTGGAGCATGGTCGGGCTTCACCTGTTCGGCGCCTTCGACGTCTGGCACTCGGTGGCCGGCCCCAAGCGCATGTTCGTCGGACCTCGGTGGAACCACTGGCCCTATCTGCGCTACCAGGAGGAGATCGTCGCCTATTACGATCATGTCCTGCGGGGTGTCGACAACGGCTACGACGCGCTTCCAGCCGTCCGGTACTGGCTCCACGGGGCCGAGCGCTGGGAGAGCGCCGATGACTGGCCTGTCCCCGACACGCGGCCGTGGAATCTGCACCTCGTGGCGGGGGCGGACGAGAACGGCTCGAACCGGCTCACCGCACAGGACGAAGACCAGGTCCGCACGACACGATCCTGGGCGGCCATACCACCCGGTGTCGAGTACCCGGGGGCGTTCGACCGGCTCGCCCAACATGAGGTGCGGTACGAGTCTCCACCCGCGCCGCACGACGTCCATCTCGTCGGGCCCGCCCACCTCACGCTGCGGATGGCCACCACAGCCATGGACACGCATGTGCAGGTGCGTCTGAGCGACGTGGCGCCCGATGACACAGCGACCACCATCAGCGTCGGCTGGCTGCTCGCCTCGCACCGAACCGTCGATGAGAACCGCAGCACACCCACCGAGATCGTGCATGACCACACCCGCCCGGTGCCGGTGGAACCGAGCCGCCCGTTCACTGTACGGTTCAGCCTGACTCCGTTCGCTCAGCTTCTGCGACGCGGCCACCGGCTGCTGCTGGAGATCGGTAGCGATCCGCGACGCCTGGCCCCGCGAGACGACGAGCGGTACATGTACTTCGAGATGGCCGGACCGCCCTATGCCGCGAGGAACACGGTGTTCCACGGCGCGGAAGAACCCAGCCGCATCGAACTGACCGTCAAAGGACCGGTTCCCTGGTGATCAACGCAACGGCCGGGCAGGATCCCGATCCGCGCATAGCGCGCACCCGCGACCGCGTCCTGCCCGCCACCGTGGAGCTGCTCGCCGAACGTGGCGTCGGCGGCACCACCATGGAGGCCATCGCCCACCGCTCGGGCGTCGCCAAGAGCACGATCTACCGTCATTGGCCCGGCCTGCCACCATTGATCATCGAGGCGTTCACCTCGCTGAACCAGGCGGCACCGGACCGTCCCTCGACCGGCGAGCTCCGCCAGGACCTGACGCTTTATCTGGGTGAATTGGCACGCGTCATCACCGAGTCGCCCTGGGCACCGCTGATGACGGCGCTCGTCGACGGCGCCGAACGGGACGAGAGCCTCCGTGAGCTGCTCGGCGCCCTGATCAAACGACGACGAGCACGCCTGGAGGAGATCATCACGGCCGGGTTGGACCGAGGAGAGCTCCCCGGCGACACCGACCCCGAGTTCCTCGCCGGAGTCATGGGCGGCGCCCTGTTCTACCGCCGCCTGATCAGCCACGAATCAATCGACGAAGCATACGTGCAGCGGCTGGTCGACACCTTCGTCCGGATGACCTGAGCCATTCTGCCGCCCGGGCAGAATCGGGACGCCAGCAGGCTCCTGACTTGTTGAATCGACCCCGGACGCGCCCCTCGAGCCAAGGCAGTCAGCAGGGCGCTCGTAGCGACCCGCCCCGAACAAAGAAGCCGTAAGTGGCCTGCGGCTCGGGGTCTCGTCTCCTCGTGGCGACCCGCGGCCGCCGCGACGAAACCCCCGTGCGAGCTATTCCGGCAACAAGAGTGGCTGATCAGTCACTCTCTGAACAAGTGGTCGGAGAGTTGCGTCCTGGTGGGCATTGACGGGTCACGGGTTCGCTGTCGCCCTCTTCGCCGGCCCGGGGGCTTGGCTTTCGGGTGGAGGTTTGGCCGGGGGCTCATCTGTCAGGGCTTGCGGCCCACGGCTCCGTAGAGCCAGGTGCCGATCTTCTCGGCGGGTTGATCCAGCTCGTCAGAGTCGGGGTTCCACTGGTCGATGGTGACCAGGCCTGGATCGACTGCGTCGAACCCCTCGAAGAACGGTGTGATCTCTTCCTTCGGGCGGAAGAAGATCGGCGTGGGCGTGGTCGCGTAGACGGCCTCGATCTGCTCGACCGCTGCGGGAGCATGACCTTCCACGGTGACGTGCGTTGCGGCCAGATAGCTGCCGGGAGCCAGGGCCTTTCGCAACTGCTGCATGACCGAACGCCGCTCGTCGACGGTGAGGAAGTGAATCATCGCGATCATCAGCACCCCGACAGGAGCAGTGGGATCGATCAGGCGGGCGGTCTCCCGATGGCCGAGCACCTCACTGGGCCGACGCATGTCGCCTTGGACGACCGTGGTCCGGTCGTCGGTGGCCAGCAGCGCCCGGCCGTGTGTCAGCACCACCGGGTCGATGTCGACGTAGACGACCTGAGCGTCCGGGATGATCGCCTGGGCGATCTCATGAGTGTTGCCGGCCGTGGGCAGACCGGAGCCGATGTCGAGGAACTGCCGGATTCCACGGCGCGCCATGTACCGCACCGAGCGGCGCAGGAACGAACGATTCTCCAAGGCCAACTCGCGGATCTCCGGCATGGCCTGGGCAACTTGCTCTGCGGCATCTCGATCGACCTGGTAGCTGTCCTTACCTCCCAGATAGTAGTCGTACATCCGGGCGACACTCGGCCTGGTCACATCCTGCACGCGTTCGTCCTCCCGTCGCGATGATGTGATCATCGTACTTTCCGGACAGCGCGCAACTCCCGCCGCCAGACCGGCGGCGGTCAGCCCGACGCGCAGCGTAGTCCGAACGCTCAGTGTGCGACGGTGGGATTGCCGGGCGCTGTCCAGAATGTCCGAGTCGAGTTCGGTTGCCGCCGTCCGGCTTTCGTCGTCGAAGAATTTCAGGGTGTCGCAGCCCTGCCGATCCGCTACTCCCGAACGCTACTTGGGGGTAACCGCTGGTGTCCGAGGGGGGACTTGAACCCCCATGCCCCGTAAAGGGCACTAGCACCTCAAGCTAGCGCGTCTGCCTATTCCGCCACCCGGACCGGTCGCAGGCCGCAGCGGGCTGCGGCGGGCTTCACCATACCAAAGGTGGCGAGTCGCGGCGAAGTCGATCGGCGGGGCACCATGGGACGGTACGCGAGAACACGAGGTGATCACTGTGGCGCATGAGCCGACCGCTGAGGACGAGGTCGTCCGGCTCTGCCAGGAACTCATCCGGATCGACACCAGCAACCCGGGCGATCACTCGGGGCCGGGCGAGCGGGTGGCGGCCGAGTACGTGGCGGAGAAGCTGGAGGAGGTCGGGCTGGAGACGCGGATCTTCGAGTCGCATCCGGGGCGGGCGAGTCTCGTCGCGCGGATCGAGGGGGAGGATCCGGGACGGGACGCGCTGCTGCTGCACGGGCATCTCGACGTGGTGCCGGCGCGCCCGGAGGACTGGACGCGGGACCCGTTCGGCGGGGAGATCGCGGACGGCTGCGTCTGGGGGCGCGGCGCCGTCGACATGAAGGACATGGACGCGATGATCCTGGCCGTGGCGCGGCAGCGGCTCAGGGAGGGGCGCAGGCCGCCGCGGGACATAGTGCTCGCCTTCCTGGCCGATGAGGAGGCCGGCGGGAACTGGGGCGCGCAGTGGCTGGTGAAGGAGCATCCGGAGCTGTTCGAGGGGTGCACCGAGGCCGTGGGGGAGGTCGGCGGGTTCAGCCTGACGGTGCCCGGGGACCGGCGGATGTACCTCATCGAGACGGCGGAGAAGGGCATCGCGTGGATGAACCTGACCGCCAAGGGGACGGCCGGGCACGGGTCGATGGTGCATCCGGACAACGCGGTCACGGCGGTGGCGGCGGCGGTCGCGCGGCTGGGGTCGCACGAGTTCCCGGTGCGGCTGACGAAGACGGTGCGGGCCTTCCTGGAGCGGGCGTGCCTGGCGTACGGGGTGGAGTTCGATCCGGATCATCCGGAAAAGTGCCTTGAGCAGATCGGGCCGCTGGCGCGAATGATCGGCGCGACGCTCCGGCACACGCTCAATCCGACGCGGCTGGACGCCGGATACAAGACGAATGTCATTCCGCAGAGCGCCACCGCTCAGATCGATGGGCGCTTTCTGCCCGGATATGAGGAGGAGTTCTTCGCGGTGGTGGACGAACTTCTCGGGCCGGACGTCGAGCGGGATTTCGTCCACCATGACCACGCGGTGGAGACCGACTACGAGGGGGCCCTCGTCGCGGCCATGGAGGCGGCGCTGACCTCGGAGGACGCGGGCGCGCTGCCGGTCCCGTACTGCCTGAGCGGCGGGACGGACGCCAAGGCGTTCGCGAAGCTGGGCATGCGGTGCTTCGGATTCGCGCCGCTGAAACTGCCCCCGGATCTGGACTTTTCCGGAATGTTCCATGGCATTGACGAGCGCGTTCCCGTGGACGGGCTGCGCTTCGGCGCCAGGGTTCTCGACACATTCCTTGATCGCTGCTGAATTTGCCATCGCCATTGCGTTCCGTGGTGCTATCGTCACCATTCGTTGAGGACGGGTCCGTCGCAACGGAGGGTGTGTGGTGGCAGGGGACGCGGCGCGGATCGGGGCGGTCATCGCCCGGCCGCGCCGCGTCTCCGCCGGGCGCGCCGTCCGGCGGCTGCTCGTTCTCGGCGGGCTGCTGATCGCGGGCTGGCTCCTCGGGTGCGCGGCGCAGTCCGCGCATGCCGATGAGGGGGCCGCCGCGCCGGCCGAGATCGTCGCGAAGGCGCCCATGCTCGGGGACGCGGTCACGACCGTTCATGAGCCTGAGCCGGTGCGCCGGGTCGTCCGTGCCGTGGCGAGGGAAGCGCCGCGCGAGGTGCCGGTGCAACAGGTGGTCTTGCCGAAGGCCTCGGCCGACCCGGTGGCCGTGCGGAAAGGACCTCCGGCCGCGGCCGTTGGTGAGGCTTCCCAGGCCCAACGGCCGGCGCGCGAGCTTGGCGTGCGCCGTGTTTCCAAGGTTTCCGTCGATCGGACGGCCGTCGCCCATGGGGTGCGCCATGCCGTCCAGCAGCACCAGGCGCCCATGAAGGCGCCCGACCATCCCGACGGCGGTTCGGCGGCCGGCGGCGTCGTCCCCGGCACCTCGGCCACAGGGCTGCCCGACGTCGGGACGTGGGCTCCGGCCCCGCCGCGCGCGGCACTTCCGCGCGCCGACGGCGCGATGCCCCCGGCCGTCCGCACCGCCGCGGACGAGCCGTCCTTCGCGCCTGACTAATCCCTGATCACAGGCTCCGGACGCGTGCCCGTGCGGCTCGGGCGCGCCGCTCCGGTCATTCGCCGTGCCCTCATGCGCGGCATCCCCCCGAGACACACCTGTCTCTTCGCCTCTTTTCTCTTCGAACGGAGCATCATGCGAACGTGGGCAAAAGGCACATCACGTGCCGCGATGCTCACCGCGGGCTTTGTCGCCCTCGGTGTCAGCGTCATCCCCGCCAACGCCTTCGCCGACGTCACCAACGGCGGCGCCGGCGTGCTGAGCGGCAACCAGGTGGACGTCCCCATCTCCGCCCCTGTCGACGTCAGCGGCAACGGCGCCGCGCTGCTCGGTACCGCGCACGCCACGTCCCGCGGCGGCGCCAAGGTCCGCAAGCGCGGCGGGAGCGGCCGGACGTCCGGCGCGCACGGCATCGCGTCCGGCAACCAGGTCAATGCGCCGATCTCCCTGCCGGTGAACGTCTGCGGGAACGGCGCGGCCGTCCTCGGCGAGGCCGACGCGGGCTGCCGGGGCGGTGCCGGTGTCAGCGGCGGAGGAGCGGGCGGTGGCCAGCGCACCGACGGGACGGGCGGCGTCCTCGCGGGGAACCAGGTGCACGCCCCGATCTCGATCCCGGTCAACGTTTGCGGCAACGCCGCCGCGGTCGCCGGGGAGGCGGTCGGTGGCTGCGAGGGCGGCGCCCGCGTCAAGGCCGGCGGCGACACCGGGTCGGGACAGCGGACGTCCGGCATCTTCGGTGTCGGCGCCGGCAACCAGGCGAACGTCCCGATCAGCGTGCCCGTGGACATCTGCGGCAACGCGGTCGGCAACGCGGCGGCGGCGTGCGAGGGCGGCGCGTCCGTCCGCAACGGCGGCCACCGGACGGGACGGCAGACCACGGCGGGCGACCTCGGCGTGATCGCCGGAAACCAGGGCAACGCCCCCGTCAGCATCCCGCTGACCCTCTGCGGCAACGCCGGGGCGGTCGCCGGGCAGGCCGGCGCGTTCTGCGAGGGCGGCGCGCATGCGCGCAATAGCTCCGGCGGCGACCAGCACATGTCCGGCGTGGGCGGGGTCCTCGCCGGAAACCAGGGGAACGCGCCGGTCACCGCCCCGGCCGAGGTCTGCGGCAACGCGGCCGCGATCGCCGGCCTCGCCTCCGGCCTGTGCCAGGGCGGCCCCGGCTACGGCGGCTACCAGCCCTACTCCCGGACGACCGGCGCCGTCCCCGCCACGGGCGGCCTGCCGAGCGAGAACACGCTGCCCAAGGTGGACGGCGTGCACGGCCTCTTCAGCCCACTGCCCGAGACGGACGGCCTGGCGGAGATCAACGCGTCCCCCGCGGTGGCCGGCCACTCCCAGACGACCGACCGCCACACCGCGACCGACCTCCCCGGCGTGGGCGGTTTGCCCAAGACCGATGGGCTGGTGGCGCTGCCGAAGGTGCATGGGCTCCCGCGAGTCGGCGCGCTGCCTGTGGGTGGTCGGTCGGTCGCGGCTGAGCGGCGTGGGGTGGACGGGCTGCTCCCGGTTCGTGCGTTGGTGCGGGTGGACGGGGTGCCCAACCTGCTTGCGCTGCCCCGGACGGGTGGGCTCGCCCAGAGCGGTCTCGTGCAGGACGGTGGGCGTACCGGGGAGACTCTGGGCGCGGACGGCGTTCGGTCTCAGGTTCCCGGGCTTGGAGCGGCTGGACGGCCGCTGACGTCCCACGGCGCGTCGACGCTCCCGCTGCCCGCCACGCCGGTCAGTGCCGATGGCCTGCTTCGCACGGGTGGGCAGGTGCCCGTGACGAGTGAGCTCGGCCCGGTCGCGGAGGTCGCGGCCACGGACGCGGCCACGGACGCGGCCGGCGCGGACTCCGGGTCGGTGTGGGTGCTGGCGGTGTCCGGGGTGCTGGCCATCGCCGCCGGGACCCTGGCGCTGGCCCGCCGCTTCCGCGTGGGCCGCCGCTAACCGGCCGGCGGGCGTGGTGGCCGCGCCGCCACGCCCGCACGGCGAGCGGAAAACTTCGCCCGTCCCGGGTGTTCGCCCTGGGGCGGGCGAACACCCGTCTGAAGGCAGGCCGCGCGGGCGGCAGGAGTAACGATGCGTCAAGTGGACCGAACGTGGTGCTACGCTCCGGGCGACACCACGGGGGAACGGTCAGAACGTGCGGACGGCGCGGATGACCTTGCGGCGAAGCTGAATACGGCGGCGGCCGTCCGGGTACAGGCGCAACCGATCGATCTCCCAGCCGCCGCGTTCCGCGTGCTCGGTGAGGATCTGCCGGGCGGTATCACGCGTGGTGCCGCGCGGCAGTGACAGGACGAGGTAGGTGTACTCCGCCATTGAGACCATTATTACGTGGTCGACCGGGCGTGCGGCACCCGACTGCGGCGTCTGCGTCCGCGCGGCGGCCGGGGGCATGTCATCCTGTCGGAGGCGCGCGACGGTGAGAATCCCGTCCCTCCACGGGGGCGGCACGATGATCGCAAGGGCGGCGGGGAGGACCCACGGGATTGAACGCGCCGCCATGCGACGTTGTACGAAGCCGGTAAGAAAGAGCCTGAGTAAGAGGACCGAGACAGCGAGGTTGGAGCGACTGTGCCAGCCAAGAACGGCACCGCGAACAGTGGCCGGGGCAACGGCTCCGGGACCCGCCTGGTGATCGTCGAGTCGCCCGCGAAGGCGAAGACGATCGCCGGGTACCTGGGCCGTGGCTACATCGTGGAGTCCAGTATCGGCCATATCCGGGACCTCCCGGGAAGCGCCTCGGAGGTGCCGGCCAAGTACAAGGGCGAGCCGTGGGCCAAGCTCGGCGTGAACGTCGAGCAGGACTTCGAGCCGCTCTACGTGGTCAACACCGACAAGCGGCAGCAGGTGCAGAAGCTCAAGAAGCTCCTCGCGGAGGCGGACGAGCTGTTCCTCGCGACGGACGAGGACCGGGAGGGCGAGGCGATCGCCTGGCACCTCCAGGACGTCCTGAAGCCGAAGGTCCCCGTGCACCGGATGGTCTTCAACGAGATCACCAAGGACGCGATCCAGCGCGCCGCCGCGAACCCGCGCCAGCTGAACATGCGGCTGGTGGACGCGCAGGAGACGCGCCGGATCCTGGACCGCCTCTACGGGTACGAGGTCAGCCCCGTCCTGTGGAAGAAGGTCATGCCGAAGCTGTCGGCGGGCCGCGTGCAGTCGGTGGCGACGCGCCTGGTCGTCGAGCGGGAGCGGGAGCGGATCGCGTTCGTGCCCGCCCACTACTGGGACATCGCGGCGCAGTTCGACACGGGCAGGGACGAGGAGCCGAAGGTCTTCAAGGCCGGGCTCGTCTCGGTCGACGACAGGCGCGTCGCGCAGGGGCGCGACTTCGCGTCCGACGGCACCCTGAAGACCCGGGACGCGCTGCACCTGGACGAGGCCGCCGCCCGCGGCCTGGCGGAGCGGCTGCGTGACCGCCCGTACGAGGTCAAGTCGGTCGAGCGCAAGCCGTACACGCGCCGCCCGTACCCTCCGTTTCGGACGACGACCCTCCAGCAGGAGGCCAGCCGCAAGCTGAACTTCTCCGCGAAGTACACGATGTCGGTCGCGCAGAAGCTGTACGAGAACGGCTTCATCACCTACATGCGAACCGACTCGATCACGCTGTCGGAGACGGCGATAACGGCGGCCCGCAGGCAGGCGGCGAGCCTGTTCGGCGGCGAGTACGTTCCGGACAAGCCGCGCGTCTACGCGTCCAAGGTGAAGAACGCGCAGGAGGCGCACGAGGCGATCCGCCCGGCGGGCGACACGTTCCGGACGCCGGCCGAGACGGGCCTGTCCGGCGACCAGTTCCGCCTCTACGAGCTGATCTGGAAGCGGACGATCGCGTCCCAGATGAAGGACGCGGTGGGCCAGTCGGTGTCGGTCCGCGTGACCGGGCTCTCGACGCGGAACGAGCGGGCCGAGTTCGGCGCGACCGGCAAGACGATCACGTTCCACGGGTTCCTCAAGGCGTACGTGGAGAGCTCGGACGACCCGTCCACCGACCGGGACGACCAGGAGCGGCGGCTGCCGAACCTGGCCGAGGGCGACCCGCTGACCGCGGACGCGGTGGACGCGGAGGGCCACTCGACCCGCCCGCCTGCCCGCTACACCGAGGCCAGCCTGGTCAAGGAGCTGGAGGAGCGGGAGATCGGCCGCCCGTCCACCTACGCCTCGATCATCGGGACGATCCTGGCGCGCGAGTACGTGTTCAAGAAGGGCACGGCGCTCGTCCCGTCGTTCCTGGCGTTCGCCGTGGTCAACCTGCTGGAGCAGCACTTCGGCAACCTGGTCGACTACGACTTCACCGCGCACATGGAAGACGGTCTCGACGAGATCGCCCGTGGCGAGGCCGAGCGCGTCCGCTGGCTGACCCGGTTCTACTTCGGCGACAACGGTGAGGAGGGCCTGAAGGAGCTGGTCGGCGACATCGGCGACATCGACGCCAAGGGCATCAGCTCGTTCCCGATCAAGGGCACCGACATCGTGGTGCGGGTCGGCCGGTACGGGTCCTACCTCGACCGCGACGGGGAGCGCGTCAACATCCCCGACGACATCGCGCCGGACGAGCTGACCGCCGAGAAGGCCGAGGAGCTGATGGCGCAGCCGTCGGGCGACCGGGAGCTCGGCAAGGACCCGGAGACGGGCCACACGATCGTCGCCAAGTCGGGGCGGTTCGGGCCGTACGTCACCGAGATCCTGCCCGAGCCGGCGCCGCCCGCCGAGGGGAAGAAGCGGACGAAGAAGGCCGACGCCCCCAAGCCGCGCACCGGGTCGCTGTTCAAGTCGATGTCGCTCGACACGATCACGCTCGACGACGCGCTGAAGCTGCTGTCGCTGCCGCGCACGCTGGGTGAGCTGGACGGCGAGCCCGTGACCGCGCAGAACGGCCGGTTCGGTCCCTACATCAAGAAGGGCACCGACAGCCGGTCGCTCGGCTCCGAGGAGGAGCTGTTCACCGTCACGCTGGAGCAGGCGAAGGAGCTGTTCGCGCAGCCCAAGCAGCGCGGACGGCGGGCCGCGGCGGCGGCGCCGCTCCGCGAGCTGGGCAAGGATCCGGCGAGCGAGAAGCCGGTGGTGGTGAAGGAGGGCCGGTTCGGCCCGTACGTCACCGACGGTGAGACGAACGCCAGCCTGCGTAAGGGCGACGAGGTCGAGTCGATCACGATCCAGCGCGCCGCCGAGCTCCTCGCGGAGCGCCGGGAGAAGGTGGCCGCGGGCGGCGGGAAGAAGAAGACGACGACGCGCCGTCGAACCTCCGCAAAGTCCGGCTCCTAGGGACATCCACGCCGATACCCTGACCGACATGACCAGAACGGGCGCATCCCGGCCGCACCCCGCAGCGTCACCGCCGCCGGGCGTTTCGTCACTGTCCTCGATCGGGCCGTTCCGCCGGTTGCGGAGCGTGCTCACGCTGTCCTGCCTCGCGCAGTGGCTCAGCGTGCCCGCGCTGACCGCGATGGCGGTGACGCTCACCCGCGACGACGGCGCCGCGACGCAGGCGCAGGCGGCCGGCGGCACGCTGGCGCTGATGCTGCTGCCCGCGGTGCTGCTCGCGCCGCTCGGCGGCCTGCTCGCCGCCCGCGTCGACCGCCGGCTGATGCTGATGATCGCGGACGTGCTGCGGCTGGTGGTCGTCGTCACCGTGCCGCTCGTCGGCATGCTGCCGTGGACGCTGGCCGCGGCGTTCCTCGTGTCCTGCCTGAGCCTGGTGTGGTTCCCGGCGGCGCGCGCGTCCCTGCCCGCCCTGGTCCCGGACGAGGAGCTGCGCGCCGCCGCCCGCCGCGCCGCGACCCGCGTGGTCTTCGCCCCGGCGCCCGCCGCCGCGCTGCTGTTCGCCGTCCTCGCCCTCGTCGCGGACGGGACGCTCGGCACCGGCTCCCGCGCCGACCTCGCCCTCTACGTGACCGCCGCCGTGTTCCTGGCCTCGGCCGGCGCCGCCGCCACGATCCGCGAGATCCCGTTCGCCGAGCCCGCCGCGGCCGGCGCGCCGCTGAAGCTGATCTTCCAGGGGCCGGGGACGGCCGCCGCCCGCGGGCTCGGCCTCGCGATCGCCGGCGCGTCCGTCACGGCCGGCGCGATCGCCGCCGCGGCCCGCGTCCACGCCGGTGCGCTGGGCGGCGGCGACGCCGGCTACGGCACCGTGCTGACCGGGCTCACGGCCGGCACCGGCTTCGGGCTGTTCCTCGGGCCGCGCGTCCTCGTCCCGTTCAGCCGCCGGCGCCTCCTCGGCCTCGCCGTGATCGCCGCCGCGCCGGCGCTGGCCGTGCTCGCCCTCGTCCAGAACCTCGTCGTCGTGGTGTTCGTGACGGCGTTCCTCGGGGTGTTCGCCGGGGCCGCCTGGTCGAACGCCAAGGCCGCGGTGAACGACCCCGACGCGCCGGAGGACACCCGCCCGTCCGCCTACCTGCGGTCGGTAGCTCTGGTCGCCGTGCTCCTCGCGTCCGTCGCCGTCCCGCTGATCGCCGGGGCCGTCGGCTCGCATCGCCTCGACCTCGGCGGCGGCGTGTACGACGTCCACGGGTCCGGCGTCGCGCTGCTGGTCGCGGCCGTGGTCGCGCTGGTGTCCGGCCTTCTGGCGTACCGGCGGCTGGACGACCGGCGCGGTATCCCGCTCGTCCCCGACGTGCGCGCCGCCCTGCACGGCGAGATCTACATCCCGCCCGAGCAGGCCGCCGCCGCGCCCCAGCAGCCCGTCCACCGGAACCGCGGCGTGTTCATCGCGTTCGAGGGCGGCGAGGGCGCGGGCAAGACGACCCAGGCGCGGCTCGCCGCGATCTGGCTCCGCGACCACGGCTACGACGTCGTCACGACGCACGAGCCCGGCGCCACCAAGATCGGGATGCGGCTGCGGGCGATGCTGCTCGACCGCGACACCACCGGCCTGTCCGCCCGCGGCGAGACCCTGCTGTACGCCGCGGACCGCGCCGACCACGTCGCCAACGTGATCAGGCCGGCGATGGACCGCGGCGCGATCGTGGTCAGCGACCGCTACGTCGACTCGTCCCTGGCCTACCAGGGGTTCGGCCGGCAGCAGGCCGTGGAGGACATCGCCCGCGTCAACGCGTGGGCGACCGGCGGCCTCGTCCCGGACCTGACTGTCCTGCTGGAGATCCCGCCGCAGGCGGGCCTCGGCCGGCTGTCGGCCCCCGCCGACCGGATGGAGTCGGAGTCGGCGGACTTCCACGAGCGCGTCCGCGCCGGGTTCCGCGCGCTCGCCGAGGCCGACCCGGACCGCTACCTCATCCTGGACGCGAGCCGTCCGCAGGCCGAGCTGACCCGCGAGATCCAGTACCGGATCCGCGAGATCCTGCCCGACCCGATCCCGGCGGGCACCGAGGACGCCACGAGCACGTTCCCGGTCATCACCGACTACTGACCCGGCTAGCCTCTCTCCCATGAGCGTGTGGGACGACCTGGTCGGGCAGGAGCCCGTCATCGAGCAGCTGTCCGCGGCCGCCGGCGGGACGGGCGGCGTGGCGCACGCGTGGCTGTTCACCGGGCCGCCCGGTTCCGGCCGCGTCGCCGCCGCGCGGGCGTTCGCGGCGGCGCTGCAGTGCACGCAGACGCCGCGCGGGTGCGGGCACTGCACGTCCTGCCACCAGGTCCTCCAGGGGACGCACGCGGACGTCGAGGTCGTCCGCCCGGAGGGACTGTCGTTCGGCGTCAAGGACGCGCGGTCGCTCGTGCTGCGGGCGTCGTCGTCGCCGAGCGGGGGCCGCTGGCAGGTGGTGCTGTTCGAGGACGCCGACCGGGCCACCGAGGGCGCCGCGAACGCGCTGCTGAAGGCGATCGAGGAGCCGCCGGCGCGGACGGTGTGGCTGCTGTGCACGCCGTCGCCGGAGGACCTGCTGGTGACGATCCGGTCCCGCTGCCGGCTGGTGACGCTGCAGACCCCGCCGATCGCGGCGATCGCGGACTTCCTCGTCCAGCGGGACGGCGTCGACCGCGGCACCGCCGACGTGGTGGCGCGGGCCGCGCAGGGCCACATCAGCCGGGCCCGCCGCCTCGCCGCCGACCCGGCGATGCGGGAGGTGCGCGACGGCGTGGTGGCGATCCCGCGGCGGCTGACCGGGGTGAGCCCGGCGGTCGCGGCGGCGGAGACCCTCGTGAAGGCGGCGGAGGCGGAGCGGGACGCGCAGACGGCGGAGCTGAACGAGACCGAGACGTCCGCGCTGCGCAAGGCGCTCGGCGAGAGCGAGAAGGGCCGCATGCCGCGCGGCACGGCGGGCGCCCTCAAGGACCTCGAAGCCCGGCAGAAGTCGCGGGCGACGCGCGTCCTGCGGGACGCCCTGGACCGGACGCTGCTCGACCTCGCGTCCTACTACCGCGACCTGCTGACGCTCCAGATCGGGGCGGGCGGCGAGCTGGTCAACATCGAGCTCGGGCCGGAGCTGCGGACGGCGGCGGGGAAGGGCCGTCCGGAGGACACCCTGCGCCGCCTTGACGCGATCATGGACTGCCGGGAGCGGCTGGCGGCGAACGTCAACCCGCAGCTGGCGTTCGAGGCCCTCACGCTCGCGCTCCGCACCGGCTGACCTCGCACCGGCCGGGACGCTCCCGTTCCCGCTCTTGTTCCCGCGCTTACAAGAGATGTCCCTATTCGTTACATTTCCGTACGCGTCTCTCAACAAGCGCACACGTAACGTCTCCTGGCTGATCAACAGAAAACGGGCTATTCACCCCCACGGCCAGGAGGTCTGCCTTGCGGCGAGCCTTGATTTCCGCCGCGTGCGCCGTCGCCACCATGGCGGCCCTCGCGTATCCAGTGTCAGCGGCTCCGAACCCATCGCAGGCGAAGGGTGAGGCGTCGGAGTACGTCGTCCTCTACAAGGAGGGCGTGTCCACGGGCAGGGCCCACCGTGCCGTGAAGGCGGCCGGAGGCAAGGTCGTCCACGAGAACCGCGACGTGGGCGTCGCGACCGTCCGGTCGAGCAACCCGGGGTTCATCCGCGCCGTGATGAACCAGCGGGAGCTGGAGGGCGTCGCGCACAACCGGGTCATCGGCGAGGCGCCGAAGACCAAGAAGAAGGCCGCGAAGGTCGAGAAGCTCGCCGGCGTCACGAACGGCGCCACGAACAAGCTCTCCTTGGCGGGCAAGCCGTCCAAGGACACCGAGCCGCTCGCGGACCTGCAGTGGGACATGAAGCAGATCCACGCGACGGCGGACGGCTCGTACAAGAAGGAGCCGGGTGACAGGCGCGTGCTGGTCGGCGTCCTCGACACCGGCGTGGACGGCGACCACCCGGACATCGCGCCGAACTTCAACCGGAAGCTCAGCCGCAACTTCACCCACGACATCCCGACCGACGCCAACGGCGACGAGGTCGACGGGCCGTGCGAGTTCACCTCGTGCGTCGACCCGAACGACTGGGACGACAACGACCACGGCACGCACGTCGCGTCCACGATCGCCTCGCCGCGCAACGGCCTCGGCATGGCGGGCGTCGCGCCGAACGTGTCGATCGTCAACCTGCGCGTCGGCCAGGACTCCGGCTACTTCTTCCTCCAGCCGACCGTCGACGGCCTGACCTACGCGGCCAAGAACGGCATCGACGTCGTCAACATGAGCTACTACATCGACCCGTGGCTCTGGAACTGCGGCAACAACCCGGCCGACAGCCCCGAGGCCCGGCTGGAGCAGCGGACGATCATCAAGGCCGCGCAGCGCGCCCTGGACTTCGCGCACCGGCGCGGCGTCACGCTGATCTCCGCGGCGGGCAACGACCTCGTCGACTACACCAAGACGAACGAGGACGCGAGCAGCCCCGACTTCCCGTCCACGCCGGGCGAGGCCCCGTACGAGCGGACGGTGCCGGCGAGCTGCGTGTCGATGCCGTCCGAGGGCGAGCACGTCATCCCGATCTCGGCGACCGGGCCGAGCGGCCGCAAGTCGTACTACAGCAGCTTCGGCAACGGCTACGTCGCGGTGGCGGCGCCCGGCGGCGACAAGGTCGACAACGCGAACCAGCGTCCGGACGACAAGGGCGGCATCTGGGCGGCCTACCCCGAGCGGCTCGCGAAGGCCCGCGGTGAGCTGAACGCCGACGGCACGCCGAAGGTGCCCTACCTCATCCGCAGCTGCAAGGGCGACAAGTGCGCCTACTACCAGTCGATCCAGGGCACGTCGATGGCGTCGCCGCACGCCGTCGGGGTCGCCTCGCTCATCGTCAGCAAGTACGGGCACCGGGACCGCCGCGGCGGCCTGACCATGGACCCGCGCGCCGTCGAGCAGGTGCTGCGCGGCACCGCGACTCCCAAGGCGTGCCCGAGCCCGCGGACCGTCGAGTACGTCTGGTACACCCAGGGCGAGAACGGCGAGTGGGTCAAGCACACCTCGACGCAGACGTGCGAGGGTTCGAAGGGGCAGAACGGCTTCTTCGGAAGCGGTGTCGTGGACGCGCTGAACGCGGTCTCGCGGTGACCCTGCTCTAGGCCATCCCTTCCAGGCCACCCCAGGACGCGGCCCCCGGCGATCACGCCGGGGGCCGCGTTCTTCGTGCCGGGACCTTCCGGCGGCGTTCCCGATTCGCTGCACGTGCGCGTCGACACCACGGCGGCCGAGGCGGTCAAGGCGTCGCTGACCAGCACCCCGGGCGTGCAGGAGGTCGTCATCGTGCCGCCCCGCCCTGGGGCATGATGGTGGGATGTCGTACCGCGTCACGTTCGTCTGCACGGGCAACATCTGCCGCTCCCCGATGGCCGAGTGGGTCCTGCGCCACCACGTCGAGGAAGGGGGGCTGGACGTCGAGGTCGACAGTTCGGGCACCGGCAACTGGCATGTGGGCGACGGCGCCGACGAGCGGACGGTCGAGACGCTGGAGCGGGCCGGGTACCGCTCGGCGCACATCGCGCGGCAGTTCGAGCCCGGCTGGTTCGCCCGGTACGACCTGATCCTGGCTCTGGACGAGGGGCACCGGCGGGCGCTGCGGGCGATGGCACCGGACGGGGAGGCGCGCGGCAAGGTCCGGCTGCTGCGCGAGTTCGACCCGGACGCGGACGGCGACCTCGACGTCCCCGACCCCTACTACGGTGACCGCGCCGAATTCGACCTCGTCCTGGAGCAGGTGGAGGCGGCGATGCCCGGCCTCCTGGAGGAGATCCGCGCGGCGCTCAAGGAGGCGTGAGCGCGGTGCGGCTGGGACGGCTGCTCGGGACCGCGGTCGACGACCTGCGCGATCTCGGTCCCAGCCACTCCTGGAGGCTGCACAGGGCCGCTCTGGCGGACGGCCGCGAGGTGTTCGTCAAGGCGGCGTCCGACCAGGCCGGCGTGTTCGCCGCGGAGGCCGCCGGGTTGCGGTGGCTGGGCGAGGCGGGCCCTGGAGCGCCCGTCCCGGAGGTCGTCGCCGCGGACGACCACATGCTCGTCCTGCCGTGGCTGCCCCCGGGGTCGCCGTCCCCGGCCGCCGCTGAACGGCTGGGGCGCGAACTGGCCGCCCTGCACACCGGGAACCGTCCGGGCTCCTACGGGGCGCCCTGGGACGGCTACATCGCCGATCTGCCGCTCGACAACACCCTCGACGATCGCGCCTGGCCCGCCTGGTACGCCGAACGCCGCCTCGAACCGTTCCTGCGGCTCGGCGCGCGGCACCTGTCGTCGAGTGACGTCCGTCTCATCGAGCGCGTCCTGGAGGACGTGGAGACGCTCGCCGGGCCGCCGGAGCCACCGTCCCGTATCCACGGCGACCTGTGGTCCGGGAACATCCTGTGGACGGACGAGCGCGCGCTGCTGGTCGACCCGGCAGCGCACGGCGGGCACCGCGAGACGGACCTGGCGATGATGGCGCTCTTCGGGACCCCGCACCTGGACACGATCCTGGCCGCCTACGATGAGGCGGCGCCCTTGGCGAACGGATGGCGTTCCCGCGTCCCGTTGCACCAGCTGCACCCGCTGCTCGTCCATGTGGCCCTGTTCGGCGCGCCCTACAGGGCGTCCCTGGCCGACGCGGCCCGCGCGGCGCTCGGCTGAGGCGGCTTGCGACTTCACTGCGAAGTGGTAACTCCGCATTCATGGGTGTTTGTGGCGATGTAAATGAGATAGAAACGACGGGCGATCCGCAGGAAGGCAGGTGCGAGACAAGCCCATGAACGGTGGCAGGCGCCAGGACCCGGGGGACCGGCTCGGCTCGTGGAAGGGCCTCATCCCCCTCTGCATGGCCGCGGCGGCGGCCCTGTTCATCGGCGGGAGCGTGGACGTGGTGCACCGCCACCAGCGGGCCGGCGAGGACAAGCACGAGGCCAAGCCCGCGGCCAAGGCCGAGCGGACGGAGCCGGCGTTCGTCGTCGGCATCACCGCGCCGGGCACCGCGCTGCTCGTCCGGGACGTCCACACCGGCGCGAACGTCGGGCTGCCCGTGGCCGCCCCGGCGGGCCGCCGCTTCCACCGCGTCGCCGCGGTCAAGGACGGCTCCTACATCGTCGCCTCCTACGGCGGCCGCGGCGTCACGTTCCAGCGCCTCCGGCTGGGTGACGACGGGCGCCCGAAGAGCCTGACGGACGTCCCCAAGATCAGCGTCCCGGGCGCGTCCACCGCATGGTCGGAACTCGCCGTCAGCCCGGACGGCGGCCGCATCGCCTACGTCACCTACAAGGGCGCCCGGGGCCGCGTGGACGTCGTCTCGCCCGCGAGCGGCGCCCACAAGGTGTGGACGACGAAGCTCCGCGCCCGCATCGGCAGCCTCTCCTGGTCCGGCGACACGCTCTCCTTCGTCTGGACGTCGGCCGGATCCCCGAAGCGCCAGGTCCGCACCCTCGACACCAACGGCCCCGCAGGCGACCTCAAGGCCAGCAAGGCCGTGATGACGCTGCCCAAGGGCGCCACCAACGCCGTCCTGAGCCGGGACGGCAACTCCGTCATCACGGGCGCGGTGAAGAACTCCGAACTCACCCTCCAGGCGTACACGCTTCAGGGAAAGCCCGAGAAGACGCTGTGGACCCAGAAGGTGAAGGGCGCCCTCACCGGCCTGGACATCGCCCACACGAGCAACAGTCTCATCGCGACCGCCGGTGACCTGTACGCGCAGGGCGTCGCCGCCGTCCCCGGAGAGGATCTCGCCGACGTCGCCTGGTGAGACCTAGAGTGGACCCACGGAATCGGGCGAACGGAGCGAAAACCGTGGGCATGGTGATGGCAGTCAGCTTCACCCGTTACGGCCGCCTCTACTACCTCGACCCGGGCCCGCACAGCCCGAAGGTCGGCGACAAGGTCCTCGTCCCGACCGACTCCGGGCCCGAGGTCGCCGAGTGCGTGTGGGCGCCGCAGTGGGTGTCCGACGACATCGGCGGCCTGCCCGAGTGCGCCGGCCCCGCCGCCGACGAGCACCTCGCCCGCGACGAGGCCAACCGCCGCCGCCGTGCCGAGGGCCGCGCCATCGCCAAGCGCCTGATCCGCAAGCACGACCTCCCGATGAAGGTCATCGGCGTCGACTACCTCGACACCGACAACGTCTTCAAGATCTACTTCACCGCTCCGCACCGGGTCGACTTCCGCGCCCTCGTCCGCGACCTGGCCCGCGGCATCAAGGCCCGCGTCGAGCTCCGCCAGGTCGGCCCGCGCGACGAGGCCCGCCTCCAGGGCGGCATCGGCCCCTGCGGCCGCGACCTGTGCTGCGCCACCTTCCTCAAGGACTTCGAGCCCGTCTCCGTCCGCATGGCGAAGGAGCAGGACCTCCCCGTCAACCCGCTCCGCATCGCCGGCGCCTGCGGCCGCCTGATGTGCTGCCTCAAGTACGAGCACCCGCTCTACGTCAAGGCGCACGAGCGCATGCCGTCCCTGGGCTCCCGCGTCGACACCCCGAACGGCCCCGGCCAGGTCGTGGGCCGCAACGTCCCCGCGGACAAGGTCACCGTCCGCCTCAACAGCGGCGGCCGCTGCTCCTGCCCCTCGGCCTCGGTCTGCTCCCCCCGCCAGCAACACGACGCGATGCACAACCCGGGCTCCGACGACGGCTGACGGCGAGTGGGCAGAATGCGAGGCATGACGCGAACCGTGAACCTGCCCGGCGACACCCCGCTCCCGATGATCGGTTTCGGGACGTGGCAGCTGCGGCCGAAGACGGCCTACGAGTCGGTGCGCGCGGCGCTCGACATCGGCTACCGGCACATCGACACCGCGACGTTGTACAGGAACGAGGCGGACGTCGGCAGGGCCGTCAAGGACAGCGACGTCGACCGGGAGCAGGTCTTCATCACGACCAAGCTGATGCCGCAGGACGCGCGGCACGCCCGCCGCACCCTGGAGTCGAGCCTCCGCCTACTCGACACCGCTTACGTCGACCTCTGGCTGATCCACTGGCCGACCGGACGGGACGACCTCGTCCCGACGTGGCGCGAACTGGTGTCCGCCAGGGACGCAGGGCTGGCCCGCACTGTCGGCGTCAGCAACTTCAGCCCGGCGCAGATCGACCTGGTGACCGAGGCCACCGGAGAGCGGCCGGCGGTCAACCAGATCCCGTGGAGCCCCGCGCAGCACGACCCGTCCCTGCTTGAGGAGCACCGGCGCCGAGGGGTCGTTGTGGAGGGCTACAGCGGCCTGAAGAACACCGACCTACGCGATCCGGTCCTTACCGGAATCGCAGAGCGGTACGGCGTCACCACCGCCCAGGTCGTCCTGCGCTGGCATCTGGAACACGACATCGTGATCCTGCCCCGTTCCTCACGCCGGGAGCGCATCGCAAGCAACTTCGACCTGGACGGCTTCGCCCTCACCAAGGAAGACGTCGCCGCCATCGACTCCCTGACCCGAACCGCCTGACCGACCCCGCCTACATGCTGGGCGTTGCTGACGCCCGGGGTGTGTCAACCATGCTCATACGCAGAAGAGCAAGGATGGCACTGCCTTATCGAGCCAGTTCCAGAGGGAGTCGCCGGGGCGCTGGGAGGTGCCGTTGATGCTCGACAGCGCGACCCGGGGGATGCCGTCGGGGTCGCGGTCGGCCATGTCCAGGAAGTAGGCCTCGGCGGCGGAGTCGCACGTGCAGAACCGTATCCAGCGGTCGAACTCGCCGTTCACCGCGCGGACGAAATCGTCGTCCTCGTCGTAGTCGCCGGGGTCTTCTCCCTCGTAGTCCGCGAGGGTCGAAGCGCCGAGCGTCGTGGTGAAGTGGTCCAGGCACAGATCGAAGTCGAACGACGTGAGGGAGGCGTGGACCGCGGCGAGGTCACGAACTCCCGCGGGGAGCGGCTCATCCAGCAGCGGGACGACGTCGGCCGGGCCGAGACGGGTCGGGGCCGTCCCCCACAGCACGTCCAGAGAGTTCGACCCCGTGTACGGCGCCAGGTCCTTCAGTTCGCGCGGCAACTCCCCGCTCCGATCGGCGAGGTACAGATACCCGAGCAGGTACCTGCCCTCCATCGCGACCAGCGCCAGCCCGAGCACCTCCGAGCGCAGCGCCGCGAGGAAGCCCGAACAGCGTCCGGCGACAGGCGCCCACACGTCCTCCAGCGCGTCGGCGAGGCCCGCGCCGGCCGGTATGTCCCACGGAGAGTCGGCAGCGAACGGAACGTCGCCGGCGCCGCCCAGCAGCAGAAGCCCCCGCAGTTCGGCCGTCTCGGCGACCTCAAGGGATCCCGACCATTCGTGCGCCAACAGCCTCAGCCGAATGCCGCGCCGCAGCAACCGTTCGACGCCGCGCGCGTCGCCGTCGGCCAGCGCCTCCCGCCACAGGCGATTGTCCTCCCTGATGCTCATGATCATGATCCTCTCATCGGCGCCTCAGGGACCGGGCACGAAGGACGCTGCGTCCGAGCCGGCCCGGGCCGAGGCTGTCGGCGTCCGGCTCGCCGTGGCCAAGGCGGCTCTCCTCGTCGTCGCGCTGGCCGCGAGCTGGCTGCTCCGCTCGACGCCGCACGGGGACCTCTGGGTCGCGGCCGGGCTCTTCGCCGGCATCGCGGGGATCGGCCCCCTCCTGCACAGGCACATGATCGTCGGTTGAAAGATCGCGGTACAGGCCCGTCCCCGGGGGATGAACCTGTGCCGCACTTCATGAGCTCAGCGTTTCGGGAGGAACTGGGCCAGGACGGCGGTCACGCCGCAGAAGGCCATCACCGGAAGAAGGGCCGCCTTGAAGGCGTCCGGGACGGTCCCCAAGGCCTCGTAGAACACGATGCCGACCAGCGCGACGCCGAGCGCGTTGCCCACCTGCTGTGCCGTGGACAGGACGCCGGCCGCCGCCGCGGCATGCCGGTCGGTGACACCCGACAGGACGAGCGCGGAAAGCGGCGCCAGGACGAGCCCCATGCCCGCTCCCGCGAGCGCCAGGCCCGGGATGAGCCAGCCGATCGGATGCCCGATCGCGTCCAGCAGCAGCAGGCAGCCGAGCGCCTGAACCGCCGCGCCCAGAGCGAGGACCTGCCGCCCCAGCCGGGCGGCGACCGCCGTGGCCCGGGTGGACGCGGCGAAGTACCCGGCGCCCAGGGAGACGAACAGCAGGCCTGATTCCAGCGCGGTGAGGCCACGCCCTTGCTGGAGATACAGGGCGAGGTACAGGAAGAACGACGCCATCGCCAGGGTGTAGACGAGCGCCAGGCAACTGCCGACGCGGAACGACGCCTCACGGAACAGGGCGGGGGCCACGAGCGGCGCGCTGCTGCGGCGCTGGGACAAGGCGAACGCGGCCAGCAGGACGGCCGACGCCGCGAGCGACGTCCACGTCCAGGCCGGCCAGCCCAGCCGGCGGCCCTCGATCAGCGGCAGGACGAGCGCGAGAAGGCCGAGCGTCACCAGGACGGTCCCGGGGACGTCCAGGCGGGTGCCGGTGGCGCGGGGCTGGGGCGGGACGGTCCGGCGGATCATCGCCAGCGTGACCAGGCCCACCGGAACGTTGATCAGGAAGATGCTGCGCCACCCGCTGCCGAACAGGTCGGCCTCGATCAGCGCGCCTCCGATGAGCTGCCCGAACACGCCGCCCAGGCCGAGCGCCAGGCCGTAGGCCGTGAACGCGCGGGCGCGCCGCTCCCCGCTGAACGCGCCGTTGATGATGCCGAGGACCTGCGGCATCAGCAGCGCGGCGGCGACACCCTGCACGACCCTGGACGCGATCAACGTGCCCGGGGAGGGAGCCAGCCCGCACGCGAGGGACGCGACGGTGAACGCCGCGAGCCCGAGGGCGTACACCCGGCGGCGCCCGAACAGGTCGCCGAGCCGCCCGCCGGTGATCAGCCCGCTGCCGAGAGCCAGCCCGAATCCGGCGACGACCCACTGGATCGCCGTCGCACCGGCCCGCAGATCCGCCTGGATGTCGGGAATCGCCACGTTGACGATGAAGAAGTCGAGCGTGGTGATGAAAATGCCGGTGAGCAGCACCAGCAGCGTCCCGGTGGACGCGGCGCCTGCCCGCAGGTCCCCGCCCGGCCGCCGACCCGCCGCCGGGACCGCAGTATGCGACATGGTTCCCCCCGTTCGCCGTCGTGAGCCTCGACGATCTCCCGAACCCGCTCACAAGTGCGATAACGCGAGAGGTAATGCATCCGCCAACACCACGGGAACCCGACAACCAGCGCCCACGGCAACCCCGCCACGGCTGCCAGCACACCGAACGCGTCGCGCAGAGCAGGCCGCCGGTGACGCGGCCAGGCCATCCGGGTGGCGCGTATGGTCAGCGCCCGCGAGCCCAGCGCACCTCGCCGCCGCCCCCATCATCACCCTGCCGTCGCTGGTGGAGGAGTCCAACGATCCGATCTTGAAAACGTTTCGACTTCGATGCTCTGCCGGACTTCGATGACGACGAACGGATGCTTGGTCCGGACGCGAGGTTCGGCAAGGTTTGGGATGAATTCTGCTCAGAGAGGCTGGGGTACCGACCTGGAGCCGCTCAGGCGTTCGGCTGGCCGCTCATCGACCAGTGGGTAGGGAAACGAGAAGAGGACTATGCGCATCTGCTCACGCTTCCCGGCCGCCTCTTGGGCGACGACGACCACGACACCGGGTTCGAGCGAGTCATGGTCTCCTCGGATGATCTTCGAACCGGCAGCTTCACGAGTGTGACGTACGAACAGGATGGCCTTCACTGACCGGGCCTTTCGGCCCCGGTGTTGGGCTGCCATCCTCGACCACGTTCAACCGAACAGCGCCAACGCGGTTCAGCGACCGGAACCCACGGCGTATCTCGTGCGGTGTGCCCGCGCGGCCGAACGCGTCGCGCCGGAAACGCATCGTGCGGAGGCGCTGATGGCGCGGGCAGGATGTGTGGGCGCCGCCCGTCCGGTCGGCGGCTAACGCCGCCGGACCCGGCGACTGGTATCCATTGCATATCTCGCCGCGGGGTGGCGGCCCGCGGTTGCGCCGGTGGCGCGCGGCCGGGCCTTGCGGGGTGGTTGGTAGTCAACTCCACGGGTCGAGGGCGTGCTTGCCACTGGTCCGGCGCGCTTCGAGGTCCCGGAGCACCGCCGGCCCCTCGGCCAGGGGACGAACCTGGGGAGTGCCGGGCGGGTACACGCCCCGGGCGATGAGCGCCTCGATCTCGGTGAGCAACGATCGATAGGTGGACGGGACCGCCGCCGCCAGCGCACCGATGTGCAGCCCCTTGACCTGGACCTGATGGGTGAACACCAGCTCGTGAGTGGTCACGGAGGCATCGCCGGACGCCGCACCGAACACCACGATTCGTCCGATGAAGGGCCTGGTGACCGCGAGGCTGACCTCGAACGTGTCCCGCCCCACGGACTCCAGGACCAGGTCGACGCCGCCGGTCAGGCGAACGATCTCCGCGGCCAGGTCAGGGCGTCCGCCGTCCACGACCTCGTCCGCGCCGAGCGCTCTGACGGTGTCGTGCTTGGCCGGCGAGGCCGTGGCGATCACGCGCGCACCGTAGTGACGGGCGAGACGGACCGCGGCCTGCCCCACGCCACCGGCCGCGGCGTGAACGAGCACCGTGTCGCCCGGCTCGATGTCGCCCAGTGGCTTCAGCGCCGCCAACGCCGTCGCCCAGTTCAGCACCAGCCCGAGCGCTTCGGCGTCGTCCCGCCCCGACGGGACGGGGAGCACCTCCGCGGCGGGCATCGTCATGTACTCGGCAAAGGCGCCCGGCCCTGCCCCAACGACATGGGAGCCGACGGGGAGAGGGTCCTCGACCGCCGGGCCGATACCGACGATCTCGCCGGCGGCCTCGAAACCCGCCACGTAGGGCGCCCGTGGACCCCCGCCGTAGGTTCCACGCGCCTGCATGACGTCCGCGAAGTTGACCCCCGCGGCGCCGACCCGGATCAGGTACTCGCCCGGACCAGGCGCCGGACGGGGTTGATCGGTCGTCAGGAACAAATCCTCTGGCCCACCGTCCGACCGCTGGACCAGTGCCCGCATCGTCTGCTCGGCGCTGTGACGCCGCTCGTTGGTCTCCATGCACCGGAACGTAGAAGGCTCACACAGGCGTCAAGGTCAAACGGCGGCTCATTGAGCGGCGCGACGGGCCTCGCGCAGGTAGTCGTCGAGAGCCGCCTGCTGAGCGCTGAGCGCGGCGATACGCGCGGCGAGCCGATCGCGGTGATTCTGCACCTCACGCAGAAATTCCGTGCACGGCACACCCGCCTCTGCCTCGGTGATATGGGGCAGGACGTCCTTGATCAACCGAACGGGCAACCCGGATTCCAGCAGCGAGCGGATGACGAGGACCCGGTCGATCGTGGATCGGCAGTAGTCGCGGTACCCGTTGCCGCGGCGCCCAGGAACGATCAAGCCCGCGTCCTCGTAGTACCGCAACGACCTCGCACTGGCGCCACTGACCCGGGCGGCCTCGCCGATCCGCATACCTCCGGCAACGCCCGGACGATCCGCGATCTTCCAGCACAACGCAACCTCAAGACCCACCCGCCGACCCCGTCCCCGAGGCGGCGACGTCACCTCCTGACAGGTTGATCCCCGGGGCGACCAGTCCGCTGGCAACGTCCGCCCGCGGCCAGACCCGCGCACTCGCCGGTCGCGGGCGGCACGGCGAACTTCCGCACCCACCGCAAGCGCCACCCGCGCGGGCGAGGCTGCGAGACAGGGCGATGCCACCAGGAGAGCGCCGACAGCGGCGTAGCTCTGGAGCTGCTGGGCGACGCCGGCGACGAGGAGGGAGGCCGGGCGGCCGGGGACATCAACTCCGCCGCGACCGCCTGCGCCACCACGGACGTGGTCGCCGGGTGGCTTACCCTGCCACAGGGACACCCCGGCCAGCCGCGGGCACACATACTGCCGATCCGCGATGGCCAGGCACGAAGGCGCAAACGCGGCCGGCGAAACCGTTCCGCCCGGCCAACCCGTGGTGGCACTGCCCGGCGCGGACGCCGCCGGCAGTCGCCGTGGGGTTGACCATCGCGGTCGCCTCGTCCAGCGGCAACGCTGAGGTCGGCGCCGTAATTCGGTTGTGCGGGCTGCTCGAGGCGATTTAGCGTTCCATCACATGAACTCCCTGGTACCCGACGGGCCTGTGCGGCTGCTCGGAATCGACGACCTCGCCGCCTGCCAGCGCCTCGCCGAGGACCGGGAGTGGGGCCGCGAAGACCACAAGTGGCGCTTCCTGTTCTCCGTCGGCGACGTGTACGGCGTCGACGACGGGAACGGCGGCCTCGCCGCGACGGTGGTGTCGACCCCGTACGGCAAGGACGTCGCGGCCATCAGCATGGTGCTGGTCGCCAAACGCTATGAGCGCCGTGGTCTGGGCGGCCGAGTCATGCGGCACGCGATGGAGGACGCCGGGACGTCCAGCCTCTGCCTGACCGCCACGGAATATGGCCGCCCCCTGTACGAGCGTCTGGGGTTCAGGTCTGTCGGACTCTGCACCACCTACATGGGCACCGGTCCAGGCCCGTCCGAGCGAAACGTGTCAGTGCCGGTAGAACCTCCCGACATGCCGTCCATCCACGCACTGGACACCGAGGTCTTCGGAGCCGACCGATCCCAACTGATCGAAGGCCTGCCGGCATTCTGCTCGACGTTCCGCGTAATCAGGGACGGGACGGGCATCGCCGGCTTCGGTGGCGTGTGGTGGAACGACGGGCGAGCCATCGTGGGCCCCGTCCTGGCACAGGACGTCGACACCGCCCTCGCGCTCGTAGACGAGATCGTCCCCGAGGGCCCGATACGCCTGGACATCGACCACCGGCACACGGAACTGACCGCGTGGGCGGAACGGCAGGGCCTCCGCCCCGCCTTCACGACGACGATCATGGAATACGGCGACCCGATCCCGAACGACCCGTCCCGCCTCTACCTCCCCGTAGCCCAAGCCCTCGGCTAGCACACACCCCCGAGCCGCCCACACCTCCCAACCTCTCCTAGCCGCACACCCAGTCCCGCCACGCCCGCCAAACCAAGCACCCCGACCACGCCCGCCAACCAGGCAACCCACGACCACGCCTGACACGGCAGGTAAGCCCGCCACGCGCAGGCCACGTCAGGACACGCGCGGCACGTTCGCCACGCCCGCCACGCCGCCGGGCTCCGGAACATCCCCCGCGACCTATACGAGGTCGGCTCCACGCACGCGGGCCACCGCGTCGCCGAGCTGGCCGCGCGGACCGGCGCGAGGACCCTGCCGGAGAACGGCCGCGCTGGCACGCATGCCACGCACGGCACGCCTGCCCTGACACGCACGGCACGCGTGCCACGCATAGCACGCCCGGCACGCCCGGCACGTCCCGGCACGGTGGGTCGCCACGCGCGGTGCGCTCGCCACGCCAGTCACGCCCGGCAATCCGGCATGCGCGGCACGTTCGCTACGCCTGGTACGCGAATGTCCTGCACGGTGTCGCGCATTGTGTCATCGGCGCCATGATCGCCGCGTGAGTCAGCCTGGCGGGTGATGGGTTTCTCGGCCACTCCCGGGAGGGCCTGTGGCTTCCGGTGACGCTTGACGTCTGCAGCCGCGTCACAGAGGAGACGTACGAGGCCGCGCGGAACGTGAGCGACCGGCCTCTGTGCCGTCCCCCGTCTCCGCCTCGGCCACGATCAAAAGTGTGAGCGGGACAGAGACGGAACAGGCGGTTCGCAGTGATCGGTGGTCAGGCGAATGGGCTCTTCGGGCGGGGTTGCAGCACCCCGTCGACGAAGATGTCGACCTTCTCGCTGTAGAAGCAGACCAGGCCGGCCACCTTGCGGCTCTCGTCCAACGGAGTGGGGTACGACCAGGCGAGATCCTTGTGCATTTCGTCGCCCGCATGCACCGACCAGTACTCGGCGGTGCCCTTGTAGGGGCAGTGCGTCACGCTCTCGGTGTGTTCGAGGAGATCCATCCGGACATGCGGTTTCGGCAGGTAGTACCGCACCGGCAGGCCCGTCTCGAACAGCAGCCGCGGGCTGGACGACTCCGCGACCGTCACGCCGTCCACCTCCACCCGGACGTGCCGTGACGACGCCAGGACGTCGACGCGCGTATGCGGATCGCGTGGGTGGACGAAGACCTCCTCGTCCTCCTCGAACCACGCGTCCATCGCAGCCCAGTCGAGCCGGACCAGGCCAGGCAGTTCGGTGTGGCGGAGCGCGGCGCCCGGGGCCTCCGCCCCGTTCACCTTCACGGTGTAGGCGGTCGCGTCGCCGCGGCTCGGCGAACGCTTCCCGGGCCCGTCCTCGACGAGCTCGGCACGCACGTCCGTCTCGGGGAAGTAGTAGGTCGGGTAGTAGGGGATCTCCCATACGAGGGACGGCCTCGTGCTGTCGGCGACCAGGTGACCGCCCAGGTACGCCCGTACGCGCTTGCCGCTCTCCTCGATCCGGAGGCTGGTCTTCCGCGATGTGCCCATGTTTGGGCAACCGCCACCGGCCGGGGCCTATTTCGCCTTTGCTCTGCGTGGGACGGCGAGGATCGGCAGCAGGGAGACGAGCAGGATCACGGCCGCCCACCAGAAGGTCGTGGTGAAAGCGCCGGCCACGAGGTGCGGCGTTCCCGCCGTGTGGAGCGCGGCGGCCTCGTCCAGGCTGCCGGACGCGCCGGGGATCTCGTCGCGGATGCTGATCTGCAGGACGACCGCCGTCACCGCCGTGCCCAGCGAGCTGCCGACGCGGACCAGGATGTTCGCGCCGGTGGTCGCCGCCGGGATCGCCTCGCGGGGCAGCCCCTGGTAGGCCATCGCCATGAGGCATGGGGCGATCAAGCCGTGACCCAGCCCGACGACGAACATGGCGCACATGATCACGGGGCGGCCGGTGCCGGGGGAAAGGCCGGTGAGCGCCAGGGTCCCGGCGAGCACGCCGAGGACGCCGCCGAACGCGAACCACCGCCCGCCGAAATGGTCGGCCAGCCGTCCCGACACGCTCATGGTGAGCATCGCGCCGAGCCCCATCGGCGCGAGCAGCCAGCCCGCGTCCAGGGCCGACTCCCCGCGGACGAGACCCGCGAACAGCGGAACCAGGATCATCACGCCGAACATCGCGGCGCTGTAGAGAAAGAGCCCGCCGGTCGCCCCGGTGAATGCGCGGCTGCCGAGGCGACGCAGGTCGATGAGCGCGCCGTCCCTCTTACGGAACGCATGGACGACGAACGCTCCGACCATGACGCCGCCGATGATCGCGGTGACGAGGAAGCGGCCACCGGTGAGGCTGTCGCCGTTGCCGGCAACGGACAGGGCGTACACGAGCACCGCAAGCCCGGGGGACAGCAGCAGCATGCCGAGGACGTCCAGCCGGGCGTGCACGTCGCGCTCGCCGTCACGGGGCAGCATGCGCAGGGCGGCGAGCAGCGCCACCGCGCAGAACGGGACGTTGACGAAGAACATCCAGCGCCAGTTCAGGCTGTCGACGATCGCGCCGCCGAGCAGCGGGCCGAGTACCGGGGCGAGCATCGCGGGCACGGAGACGATGCTCATCACCCGTCCCATCCGGTCGGGGCCCGCCTCGCGGACGAGCATGGTCTGCCCGACGGGCAGCAGCATCCAGCCGCCGAGGCCCTGCAGTACGCGGAACGCGATCAGCGAGGGGACCGACCAGGCGAACCCGCACAGCAGGGACCCGCTGATGAACAGCCCGAGCGAGACCAGCCACATCGTCCGCGCGCCGAACCGCCGCACCGACCACGCGGTGATCGGGATCGCCATGGACAGGGCGAGGGTGTAGCCGGTCACGACCCACTGGATGGTCGACAGGGAGGTGCCGAAGTCCTTGCCGAGGGCGGTGATCGCCACGTTGACGATCGTGCTGTCGAGGACGGTCATGATCGCGCCGAGCACCACGACGATCGCGAGGTTGCGCAGGTGCGGGTCGATGCCGCCCTTCTCGGCGGGTGGTGCGGTTTCCGTGATCTTCATCGGCGCCCCCCTCGTTTCCGTACACCGTATCGCCATCACCATACACCGTATCGCTCAGTCCGTACACCGTATCGATACGCCGTATCGCGTACCATCGGCGATGTGGCGGGAACATCGAGGTCAGACGATGTGTGGACGCGTCCGCGCGGCGGGCGCCGCCCGAAGCTGACGCGCGAGGCGATCGTGGAGGCGGCGATCCGGATCGCGGACGCCGAGGGTCTGGACGCGGTGTCCATCCGCCGCATCGCGAGCGAGCTGGGCGTCCGCGCGATGAGCCTCTACACCCACATCGACGCGAAGGAGGACCTCCTCGACCTCATGTACGACGAGGTCGCGGGCGAGGTCCTGGTCGACGACCGCGAGCTCCCCGACGACTGGCGGGACGCGGTGCTCGTGCTCGCCCGCAGGGAGCGCGACGCGAGCATCAGGCATCCCTGGCTGCTGAAGATCGCCGGCCGCTCCGTGCGCGTGGGGCCGAACGGCCTGCGCCACCTCGAGCAGTCCCTGGCGGCCATTGCCCGGCTCACCGACGATCCAGAGAAGATGCTGACGATCGTCAAGGCCGTCGACTACTACATGATGGGCTTCATCGCGTTCGAGCAGGGGATCGGTCAGGACCGTCCGTCGAGCCCTCTGGAACAGGCCTTCGTCCGCAAGTTGGTCGATAGCGGGGAGCTCCCCCACCTCAAACCCTTCCTGGAGACGGGCCTCTACAGCCACAGCAGCTTCGAGCAGGGCCTCAAGTGGTTGCTCGACGGCATCGAACACGAATACGGAGGGAAGTAGCCCTCGGTCATCGCGCCGACGTAGCGTAGGCGACGGCGTACGTGCCGCTACGACGAGACGGGGTCCAGGTGCGGGCAGCAAAGTTCATCAGCGTGGCGACTGTCCTGGCACTGGCGACGGTCACCGCCTGTAGTGGCGATGCCAAGAACGAGTCGACGCCTCCGGCCGACGTCCCGGCGGGGCTCGACTCCTTCTACGCGCAGAAGCCCACCTGGAAGGGATGCGGGGACGACTTCCAATGCACGACCGTCCAGGTACCCCTGGACTACTCCAAGCCGTCCGGAGAGAAGGTCGGCATCTCCGTCATCAAGCTTCCGGCCCAGGACAAGTCGGACCGGATCGGCTCCCTCCTCACCAACCCGGGCGGTCCCGGAGGTTCCGGCATCGACTTCGTCCGCCAGGCCGGCCGAGCCTTCGGAGACGACCTGCGCCGCCGCTTCGACATCGTCGGCTTCGACCCGCGCGGAGTGGCCGCCAGCGACCCCGTCCGCTGCAACAGCGGCCCCCAACTGGACGCGTTCTTCGCCACCGACGCCTCCCCTGACGACCAGAACGAGACGAACATCCTCGGCGAACAAGGCAAAGCGTTCGCGGAGCGCTGCAAGACCAAGGCCGCCCCGGAGCTTCCCCATGTCGGCACCGTCGACGCAGCCCGCGACATAGACATCCTGCGCGCGGCCCTCGGCGACAACAAGCTCACCTACTACGGCGCCTCCTACGGCACGTACCTGGGCGCCTTCTACGCCGAACAGTTCCCGAAGAACATCCGGGCCCTCGTCCTGGACGGTGCAGTCGATCCGCAGCTCTCGTCCACCGAACTACTGACCGAGCAGGCGAAGGGCTTCGAAACCGCCCTCCGCGCGTTCGCCGAAGACTGCGTGAGGTCAGGCGGCTGCCCCTTCGGAACCACCACCGACGCGGTCATCGCCAGCATCTCGTCCTTCCTCGCAGCCACGGACAAGAAGCCGCTCCCAAGTACCCGGGGCTCCCGCAAGGTCACTGAGTCCCTGGCCGTTATGGGGATCGCGAGGGCCCTGTACGTCAAGGAGTACTGGCCCGTCCTGCGCCAGTCCCTCATCCAGGCGATGCAGAAGGGTGACGGCACCTACCTCCTGACCCTCGCGGACGAGATGGTTGAGCGCAAGGAGGACGGCTCCTACAGCAACCAGACCGACGCCAACATGGCCGTCAACTGCGTCGACAAGCCCAACCCACCGGACCTCGCCACCTACGGCAAGTCCGCTGCCGAGGCCGCGAAGGTCGCCCCCCGGTTCGGCCCCTTCGTCGTCTGGGGCGGCCTGCCCTGCGTCTACTGGCCCGTCCAGATCAAGCAGCAGCCGAAGCCCATCACCGCCAAGGGCGCCGCCCCGATCGTCGTCATCGGAACCATCCGCGACCCCGCAACGCCGTACAAGTGGTCCCAGAGCCTCGCCGAGCAGCTCTCCAGCGGCGTCCTGCTCACCTTCGACGGTGACGGCCACACCGCCTACCTGCAAGGCAACTCCTGCGTCAACGAGGCCACCGACAAGTACCTGGTCACGACCGAGCCGCCGAAGGACGGAACCACCTGCCGCTGATAACCAGTGCAACCCACCCCCGGAGACCCGGTAGACTGCTTCCCGCCGTGCTCCGCATGGCAGGCCGCCTTAGCTCAGTCGGCAGAGCGATTCACTCGTAATGAATAGGTCGTCGGTTCGATTCCGACAGGCGGCTCCCACGTCAAAGCCCCCTTCCGATCATGGAAGGGGGCTGTTTGCTACCAGGCCTGCTAACAGCAGCGCCTACGCTGCCCCCTCATGACCTGCGCGAACACGTCCGCCGCAGCCACCTTGGCCGACCGGTTCACGTGCGCGTAGACCCGCAGCGTGATTGCCAGGTCAGCGCGCCCGACGCGCCGCGACGACGTGGACGGAAACATACCCGCCAGGAGCAGGGGCATCGCATGGATGTGCCGCAGGTCGTGAACCCGAGCATGGGGGAGCGGCTCAGCCGGACGCGGCCCCTTCTTGGGTCGTTGTAGGCCCGGATGGGCCTGGTCATCAGCCAGCCGACACCAGCCGACCGTGTCCGGATGGATCGGGTCGCCCCAACCGGTGGCGAACACGTAGCCGTCATCGCCGCCGCGCCACTTTTCGCCGACGAGGAGTTTGTCAGCCGCCTGGGCCCTGTGGTGCTCCCTCAGCACGATCACGGTCTCGTCATCGATGCTCACGACGCGGGACCGGCCGCTCTTGGTCGCCCCCTCGATGCGCTCGCCGGCGACGACGCCCGTTGACCCGCTGATCGTGATCTGCTTCGCGTCCAGGTCGATGCTCGACTATTGCAGGGTGCCCCACTGCGAGGGTCGCCGGGCGGCCGCGCCCGGCTCTGCGAGCCGGGCATGCGGCCTGTTCCGTCCGGTCCCGTCTCGCAGCCCGGTCACGGCCCGCCGATTTCCAGCTCAGACCACTTTCGTATGAAAACAAGCTGATCGACCCGCCTCACGCGAAGAGTCGACCCTAAATTGATCTTGCCAAGCGGTCCGGACGCTGCACGGTATTCAGAGTGGCAAGGGTGACCTTGCGATAAAGCGGGACCCGAAAGGACGGAGAATTTCAATGGAAGAGAAGACCTGCCCGACGTGCCAGGGCGGCGGAAGCGTCAACAACGGCGTCGGTTCGATGCGCTGCTCGACGTGCCATGGCACCGGCAAGGTGCAGAAGTAGAGTTGACAGAAGCCGCTTCCTCTGACGCGGAGGCGACTTCCTGATCTGATGGGTCCTGCGCTTGCGCAGGGCCCATCAACCTATCGCCGTTCGCGCGGATGAGCACTCCGGATCGATCTTGTGGCTATCCGCAGTACACGTCCCAGGGACCGTTGCGTTCGAGAGCAGGACCGCCCCGGCGCGGTCGGTACCGGCAGATTAGAGATCAACCTCGATTCTTCAGCGGGTTGTCTGGTTTGAGTGCCGGTCCGGTTGATGCCCGTTCGTCCCTGGGGTGAGGGGGTGGGCCGTCGCGTGTCGCTGCGGCTGCGTCCGGTTCCACGGGCCGGAGGAGGTGCCGGCTCCTTCCTTGGTCGTCGGGATGGGGCTTGGGGTCAGGTCGGGGCGGGCAGGCTGGTGAGCCTGTCCCAGCAGGTCGTGAACGCTTTGGCCCAGGGCCAGTCCGCGGCGATGGCCAGGGTCCGGGTGCGGGCGTGGCGGGTGAGCCTGCCGGGCAGGTGCAGCAGGCGGTAGCGCAGGGTGCCGGGTTCGGCGTCGGCGAGGTCGTCCGAGTCGTGCAGGCCGAGCAGCCGGGTCCAGGCGTCCAGGTCCGCGGCGAGATTGGCGGCCAACACCCAGCCGCAGTTCACCTCCCATGATTTGCTGGGGAGTTTTCCCAGGCCCAGGGCCTTGTTGGTGCGGACCCGGTCTTCGACACCGGCGTGCGCGCGGTGCAGCACGTCGAGCCATTGCGGGTGGTGGGAGCCGGCGATGCCCCACATCCGGCCGATGTTGGTGGCGGTGATCTGATACCGCCACCCGGTCTTGAGCTCGAACGGGGTGAGCTTGTTGACGTGCCGGGCCGACCAGCGGGTCCGGCGCACCAGCAGCCTCATCCCCTCGGGCCAGCCGGTGCGGGTGTTCAACCCGGTGAGCTCGGCGATGCCGTACTCCTGCTGTTCCCGGCCGTCCTGGTGAAGCGAGACCGCCCACACCCGCTCGGGCAGGGCGGCGATCGCCCTCTCATCGGCGTCGGTGATCTTCCAGCCGACCGTGTACCGGACCGTGCGGCGCATCGTGTTCAACGACTGCAGGTGTTCCAGCAGCTCATGGGTGGCGCCCGCCCCGTCCACCCGCACCAGGATCTTGGCCGCCGGTGACCCGGGGACCTGCCGCAGCGCCTCGGCCAGCACCGCCAGGTGATCGGTGACGGTGTTGCTGCCGGCGTTTCCCTCCCGCAGCAGCATCGCCAGGCACTCGCTGGTGTTGGCGCACCACGCCGCCAGGGGATGGTGGCCCCAGGTCTTCTTGAACGTGACCGCCGCCCCCTGCTTGGCCGAGTGCGCGGTGATCAACGTGGCGTCGATGTCGATCACGACCCAGCCGGTCAGGCGCTTACCGGCCACCACCAGCCAGGGGAAGCCACCCGGCCGCAGCCGCAGCAGGCTCCACACATGCCGCCGCACCTTCGCTCGGGCCCGGGAGATCCTCGCCAGCAGCTCGTCGTCGGTCGCGGCCAGGGCCCGGTGGATCGTGGAGTCCGAGACCGGCGCCCCGAACACCGCGACCTGCTGCGCCCACAGCCGTTCGCAGTCCGACAGGTTCACCGCCCCGAGCACGATCGCCACCGCCGTTGAGGCCAACGTCACGCCCCGGTCCCACCAGCCGGCCGCCGTGCTCGAGGGCATCACCTGCGACAACGCCGCCGTCAGACCCGTGCGGTCCGCGCAAGCCCGCAGCAGCACCGCCCCCGCCTGGCCGACCTGGTTCTTGCCCGTGGCCGCGACCCTCAGCCGCCGGTCCCATCCGATAGTCTTCGACACCGAAAAGGTGCACCTGCCCCAGCAGAGATCATGAACTAGACACTCAGATCCTTGCAGGACAGAGGCACCTTTTCTTGATCCACCACACGATCAAGCCATAACGACTGAATCACCAGGGTCAACTGAGCGTGCCAGGTTCCCCTGGAAGGCACACGTCATGACCAGGGCGAAGCGACGAAGCAGGTGATTGCCAGTAGCTCGGATCCAGGGCTTGCGTGTCCTTGCTGTCGCGGGTGCTAACAGCGGGTCTGGACGGCCTTGGACGGGTCGACCCCGGGCAAGGCGTCGACTCTGATCGGGTGCTGGCAGTGTCCGGACGGCCATGTGGCAGGCCGGTGGGCAGCGGAGCTGCGGCGCGGGTAGTGGCAGCCGTCCCGTTGGGTGTTGCGCGGGATGCTGAGTGACTTGTCGGCCTCATCGGCACCCCCGTCAGCAGTTCAGCGGGTCCTGGGGGTGCGGAGCGGTATGCGGGGGCCGTTCGTAGGTCACAGGCGGTTGGGCGTCACGTTCTGGTGGCTTGCTCCGTCAGGAGGTGTACCAGTCATCACGGCAAGGAGATCGCTATGGACGCCCGGTTCAGCTTCTACGGCGGCACCGTCGGGGCCAAGTACATGAAGTACATCCAGTCGGCGGGCAAGGTGCTGATGGACTCGTCGCTGCCCGTTCTCACGCAGCACCTTGTGGAGATCCGGGCCAGCCAGATCAACGGGTGCGGCGTCTGCCTCGACATGCACACCAAGGACGCCCTGGAGGCGGGGGAGACGTCGGTGCGCCTCAACATGGTCGCGGCGTGGCGGGAGGCCACGGTGTTCACCGAGGCGGAGCGGGCCGCCTTGGAGTTGGCCGAGCAGGGCACGCGTATCGCCGATGCCGCGGGTGGCGTCACCGACGAGGCCTGGGAGAACGCCGCCAAGCACTTCGACGAGGACCAGCTCGCCGCCTTGGTCGGCCTGATCGCCCTGATCAACACCTGGAACCGCCTGAACGTCATCACCCGGCAGCCCGCCGGCGACTACCAGCCCGGCCAGTGGGGGTGATCGCCGAGCGCTGACTTCGGGGTGCACGTCCTGCGGGTCCGGGACGTGCACCCCCTAGGGCAGGACGTGCCGGTCGCAGGGTGGGAGGTGGGCGGTCATGCCGGCGGTGATGGCCCAGCGTTCGTGGTCGCGCCAGACACCGCCGATGTTGATGAACTCGGGGGAGAAGCCTTCGCGGCGGAACCCCAGGTGTTGGACGAGTCGGCGCGATGGCTCGTTGCCCGGCTGGACGTCCGCCTCGACCCGGTGCAGGCCGAGCGGGCCGAACGCGTACAGGACGGCCAGGCCGACGCCTTCCGACATGTAGCCCTGGCCGGCGCTCGGTGCGAAGGCCGCGAAACCCAGGATGGCCCGGTCGTACGGCCGGCGGACGATCCCGGTGAGGGTGACGTGGCCGGCGATGGCTCCGGTGTCCGCCTGCTTGATCAGCAGGGCCTCGCCGGCCGTCGGGTCGGCGAAGCGTCCCAGGTAGTCGCGGAACGCGGCGGGGTCGGCCGGTGTTCTGACCCAGTCCGCGTGCAGTTCGGTGCTCTGCCGGGCGAGGCGGACGAACTCCTCCTCGTCCCCCGCCCGCATCCGCCGCAGGACCACGCGACACCCCACAATGCCTCCGCCCTGGCCTCCTCGCCCCCGGACCGTTTGTCGCCAACAGAGCAAGGTTGCACCACGTGCGCCCCGGCGCGCAGCCGCTCCGCGGAGACGTCATGGAGGCGGAACCGGGGATGCCGGACGGCCCCGCCGGTCAGTCGGTGAGGTGCTCCGCGAGGATTTTCAGGTGGGTGTCGCGGGCCTCGCCGTGGCAGCGGCGGCCCGCGTCGGTGATCTCGACGAAGACTCCGCGGCGGTCGTCCTCGCAGAGTCCGCGCTGGACGTACCCGTGCTTCTCCAGGCGGGCGACCGTGCGGGACAGGGCGCTCTGGCTGAGGTACATGGCGGCGGCGATCTCCTGCATGCGGCGCTTCTCACAGGCGAGATCGACGAGCCTGTCGAGCGTCTCGTACTCGCTCATGCTGAGGCCGTGGGCGTCCTGCAGCGCGCGGTCCAAGGCGCACGCGACCGTGTTGTAACAGGTCGCCAGCTCGCGCCAGCGGCTGACCAGAGCAGTCTCCGCCTCCATGCCGCGCATCCTAGCATGCACGCGCATCAGATGCATGCGAATTAGATTCCCAGGAATTTTGTGCGTGGACATTTGATGCGTGTGCATGTACTGTCCTCCGACGTGACTATCACCGACACCTCACCCGACTCCACCGTCCGTGCACCGGCCGCCGCGCCGGCCGAACAGACCTGGACTCCCCGGCTGTGGGGAGTCCTCGCGGTCCTGTGCGCCGTGCTGTTCCTCGACGGGCTCGACGTCTCGATGGTCGGCGTCGCGCTGCCGTCGATCGGCGCCGAACTGGGCCTTTCGACCACGTCACTGCAGTGGATCGTGAACGGCTACGTCCTTGGATACGGCGGGCTGCTCCTGCTCGGCGGGCGCACCGCCGACCTGCTCGGCCGCCGCCGGGTCTTCCTCGCCGCGCTGGCCGTGTTCGCCCTCGCGTCGCTGGTGGGCGGCCTGGTCGACAACGGCGCGCTGCTGATCGCGACCCGTTTCGTGAAGGGGCTGGCCGCCGCGTTCACCGCGCCGACCGCCCTGTCCATCTTGACCACCACCTTCCACGAAGGGCCCGCGCGCAACCGGGCCCTGTCGGTGTTCTCCGTCTTCGGCGCCAGCGGCTACTCGTCCGGGCTGATCCTCGGCGGGCTGCTGACCAGCTTCGGATGGCGCTGGACGTTCCTCACGCCCGTCCCGATCGCCGTGCTGGCCCTGGTCGCGGGCATCGCGCTGATCCCGCGGGACCGTCCCGCGGCCGGTGGCGGCCACGACGTCCTGGGGGCCGTGACGCTCACCGGCGGCATGCTGCTCGCCGTTTACACCGTGGTCTCGGCGCCGGAGCGGGGCTGGCTCGACCCGGTCACGCTGGGTTCCGTCGTCCTTGCCGCGGCCCTGCTGATCGCCTTCTTCGTCACCGAGAAGAAGGTGCGGCACCCGCTGATCCGGCTCGGCATCCTGCGGATCGGCTCGATCGTCCGGGCCAACCTGAGCATCGTCGCGCTGTTCGGCTCGTACCTGAGCTTCCAGTTCATGATGACGCTGTACCTGCAGGACGTGCTGCGCTGGTCGCCGCTGAAGATGGCCATGGCGCTGCTGCCCGCCGGGCTTCTCGTGGCGTTCGGGTCCCCGTTCGTCGGCCGCCTCATCGACCGGTACGGGACGCCTCGGCTGATCATCAGCTCGATGACGTCGCTCAGCCTCGGCTACGCCTGGTTCCTCGCGACCGCCGGGAACAGCCCGCACTACGTGTTCACGATCCTGCCGACGATGCTGCTGCTGGGCGGCGGGTTCGCGTTCGGGTTCAGCTCGATCATGGCGCAGGCCACGGACGGCATCGACGACTCCGAGCAGGGGCTCGCCTCGGGGCTGGTCCAGACGTCGGGCCAGGTCGGCGCGGCGCTGGTCCTGGCCGTCGTCACCGCGCTGGTCGCGGGCGGGACGGCCGCGGGCGGCGACGGGTTCGCCGAGTTCCACCCCGGTGTCAACCTGGTCAGTGCCGTCGCCGTGGTCGGACTGGCGCTCAACCTGATCCCCCTCCTCCGCCGGTACCAGCCCAAGCACACCTGACCGGAACGACCGGTGCGGGGGCGTCCTTCACGGGACGCCCCCGCTCGCGTCAGCTCGGCCGCTTCCAGAAGGACCGCCGGGGCTGGGACTCACCGGTGAAGTCGGCGAGCACCCGCAGCGCGCGGTCCCACAGCTCGCTGACCGCCGGGAGGTCGGCGGGGAACTGGAGGCGCTGGAAGTCGTCGCGCAGCTCCGCGAGTGGAGTCGCGTCCAGGGATTGCGCCTCCAGCCGCGGGACGATCGACTCCAGGGCGGGCAGCAGCTCGTTCAGCAGATGCTGGACGCGCGCCTCCGGATTCTCGGGCACCTGACGGAGGCGTTCGAGCACCACGGCCATTTCCCGCTGGAACTTGGTGGGGGCGGTGGCGCTGCCGCCGGACTCTGACACCGGGCGCTTCCGCTTGGCGGGACGGCCGAGGGGACGGCTGGAACCCCGTGCGGCTCCCGGCGCTGCGGAGGGACGCGGCTCAACGGGGGGAGGCGGTGCGGCAGGGGGAGGTGCCGCGCCGACGCCGGGAGGCGCGGAAGCGCCCGGCATTCCGGCGGGCGCCGCCGGCATGGGCGGCATGGGGGCGCCGGACAGCGGCGGCAGCTCCATGTCGGCCATGTCCATGTCGGCCGTTGAGACCGAGAACGCGGCGTGGACCCCGCGCGGAGCGGCGGCCGCAGCGTCCCAGCCCGATGGCGTCTCTACGGGCTGGACGACCTGGTGCGGGTTCTCGCCCTCGGTCGCCACCCTGCTGTCCACGGCCACGAACGCGGTGAAGCGGCACAGGACACCGAACTTGAGCGAGGTCTCGATGATGCGGTGCTCGAGGTCGTCGGGGCCTCCGACCGTGTAGCGGTCCTCCAGGTCGCGGAGGTGAGCGCGGGCCCAGATCGACCTGGCGGCCGGGTCATCGGCGACGACGCCGGTGGCGTGCTGCTCCCACGGCCTCCCGTCCGACGCGGTGCCGCGGACGGTCAGCGAACCGGTCGGGGAGCCGCGGAACCGTCCCGCGATCACCAGCGGCACGCCGGGGAACAGGGCGCCCGGCCGGGCCGGAGCGACCGTCCCGGGGACGATCTCCAGCCCGTCGGGGTGCAGGCCGAGGCCGGTCGCGACCGGGGCCGCGATCCGGTGGTGGATGTGCTCCATCGCCTCGTCGAGGCGGTCCTCGGACTCCACCAGTTCGCACCGCCCCCGCCCGATGCCGGCGAGACGGTTCAGGAAGCCCGCGTTGACGGCCCGGTCGATGCCGACCGTGTGCACGCGGACGCCATGCAGCCGCGGTTCCAGGTGGGCGAGGAGCTGGTCCTCGTTGCCCACCTGGCCATCGGTGATCAGGACGAGCACCCGGTCGCGCCCCGGGTCGGCGAGCAGGCGGCAGGCCTCGTCCAGCGGGGCGAGCATCTCCGTGCCGCCCCGCGCGCCCAGCGCCGCCAGGTGCTCGACCGCGCGGAACCGGTTGCGGTCCGTGCCGTCGACGAGCCCTGCACCGAGGTCGCGCGGGCGTTCGATGACGGCGTCGAACGACAGGACGGTGAACCGGTCCTCGGTGCGGAGCGTGTCGACGATGCGCGCCGCGGCCCGGCGCGCGGCGACCATCTTCCAGCCGTGCATGCTGCCCGAGCGGTCGAGCACGAGGACCACGTCCCGCGGAGCGGGTGTGGCCTCACCTGAGGGCAGCACCGTCAGGCTGAACGTGCCCTCCTCGCTGGACTCGTCCGGGATCAGGGTGAGGGCCGCGCTCTCCTGCGGGGCGAAGTCGAGGCGGAGGATGAAGTCGCGGTCGAGGCGTTCACCGGGCCGCAGCCGGACGGTGGTGCGTTTGCCGCCGCTTTCCCCCGTGACGACGTGCAGTGCCGACCGGAGCTGGGTCAGCGGCAGCCCGGCGGGATCGATGTCGACGGTGACGGACAGCCGCACCGGGTTGGGGAATCCGGGCAGCAGGACGGGCGGACTGATCCGGGACGCGTCCGGTACGGCAGCGGTGTCGTCGGCCACTCCGGATCCGGCGCGCTCGTCGTTCAGCGGCGCGCCCGGGATGTAGCGGGGGGCGACCACGAGCGGGAAACGGAACGTCGCGCTGGACGCCGACTCGTGCGGCAGCGGCTGGTTCAGGTTCAGCGTGATCGTCACCCGCTCGCCCGGCAGGATGTTGCCCACCCGCATGGTGAACACGTCCGGGCGGTCCTCCTCGGCGATCGCCGCGCGCTGACCGGCGGCGATCGCGCGGTCGTAGTCCTGCCTCGCCTCGCCGCGCTCCTTCAGCTTCCCCTCGACGACCCGGTCGGCGGCCTCCATGCGCAGCGCGGTGACGGCGGCGCGGTCGGGCAGCGGGAAGATGTACGTGGCCTCCAGCGGGACGTCGAACGGGTTCCGGAACCCCTGCACCACCTCGATCCCGGCGGCCAGGCCGGTGATCGAGGCGTGCACGTCGACGGCGTCGAGCGGCAGGTTGCCCTTGTCGGTGCTGAGCGCGCCGAACCCCCGGTCGGGCAGCGGTGGCGCGGTATCGGGTAGCGGCAGGATGCGCACGGTCACTGGTTCCTCCGGGGTTGAGCGGCGGGCAAGAACGCGGGGGGCTCGGCAGAACCTCCAGCCGAGCCTCCGGCGGGGTCTGTGGCTGGGGCTGCGGCGGAGTCTCCGACCGGGCCTTTGACCCGAACTTCGGTCGGGTCTTCGGCGGGGAGCAGTCCGCGCCTTCGCAGCTCGTCGAGCAGCGGACGCGCGGCGGTCTCGATCGCGGCGAGGTCGTCGCCGCTCAGGGTTGGAACATCCAGGAGCACGGTGAGGCCCGGGACGAGCCGCACCCCCTGGACCACGGTGTGATGGGCCACGCGGTAGTCGTCGGCGACAGTGGCTCCCCTGAAGGACACGTCCGGACGTGCCCTCCAGAAACTTTCCCGCTCACGCGCTTTCTCGCCAGTGGAGGCGGGCTGCGTCTCATCGCCCAGAGAGTCAGCGGCCGGGGGCGTGGAGCGCTCCGGCGCGGCGTAGGCCGTGGCAGGGGTTTCGGGCTCGGTGGACGTCTCATCGTCCGCACCGGCAATCCGGGCCGCCGTAGAGGCCAGGGGGCCTGTGGAGGGCTCGGTTGCGATCGGTAGTGGGGCGGGGAGGTTGGCTATCTGGGCGAGGGTGGCGTTGGTGGCGCCGGCTAGTTCGAGCTGGATCTCGGCGATGGAGCGGCCTGCCGCCTGGCGGCGCTTGATGGCGACGAGCTGGAGCAGGTGGCGGGGGCCGTACAGGGACGTCCGGCCGCGACGGCCGAGGGGCGGGTCGACCAGGCCGATCGTGGTGTACCAGCGGATCAGCCGCTGGTTGGGAAGATCACGCACCCTGCCGCTGACCTGCGCCGATCCGTCCGCCGCGAGGGCCGCGGCGGCGTCCTCCGCCAGCTCGCCGATCGTCCAGGTCCTCTCCATGGCTCGATGATGACACTGTCATGATGACAGTGTCAACTTCCAATCCAAGATCGACAGCGGCAAACCCTTGATGGAACCGCCGGGCTGCCGCACGCTGGGTGACTCAGGTGCGGTCGGGGGTGGAGGAAAAGGGGCCGTGAAGTGCGCAGCAGCGGGGTCGGCATGTCCGCCGCCGGGGCGTCGGCGCTGCACCGCTACCGGGCCCTGGCCGCCAAGCACCGGTGGGAACGGCGTGCGGTGAGGGCGGTGGTGGCCGGAGCCGCCGGTGTCGTCACGGCCGGATTGGTCACCTGGTGGAACGGCCTGTTCGTCGCCGTCCTCGTCTTCGCCGGCCATGCCGCGTACACCAGGTACAGGCCAAGCCCCATGGCCAGCTGGCGCCGAGGTGCTCGGGCCGAACGCCGCACTGGCCGTCGGCTGGCACGTCTGGATCCTGCGGGCTTCCATGTCCTCCATGACCGCGCATTGCACGACGGGCCCATGGCGGCGGCCAATCTCGACCATCTGGTTGTCGGCCTCACTGGTGCCTACGCGATCGTCAGTAGGAGGTTCCGGTGGGGTGCGCGGTTGCGCGCTGAGCAGCGTCGCCTCTGGGTGGGGCGTAGCTCCGTGGGCGGGGTGGCGAACGTGGCGACGCGTGCCGCAGACACGGTTGCCGAACTGCTCTCCAAGGAACTGGGCCAAGAGGTCTCTGTCACGCCGTTGGTAGTCGTGCACGGAGCACGGGTCGCCCGTGAAGGGGTGCGGCACGGTTCGGTGGTCTTTCGCTCGGCTCGGACGATTCCGGGTGTTATTGAGGCGGAACCCGTTATCTACACCAGCGCGCAGGTGGCGGCGCTTGCGGCTGCCGCGGAAAAGCGGCTGCCGCCCATGATGGAGGCCCTTTCCCTGAATGAGTCGTCAAGATGAACCCTTTTACTCTGGGTGACGTGAAGATCGCTCATCGAGATGAAGTGCTGGTCACGAGAACCGGGCGAACCTTGCACTAGGTCGGTCATAGCTGCCATTCTTCCCATGCAAGGCATTTCGCCAGAGCGTCCCCCGAAGGGGGAAGAATAGTGTTCGGTAGAGAGTCCGAACTCTTGAATATGCCTGTAAAGAGCGCTCTCAGCCTTTACCTTTTTGGCATGGACGACCATCTCCTGGTCGAGGCGCTACGCGAGCGCGCACCCGCCGCCACGGCCGCGATGTACGACGCCCACGCCGACAGGCTCTACGCGTACTGCTGGTTCCAGTTGCGGTGCAGGGAAGCGGCCCGGGTGGCCTTACGCGACACCTTCGTGGTGGCCGAGGCTCACATCGGCAAGTTGCGCGATGCCGACCGGTTCGGGCCGTGGCTCTACTCCATCGCAAGGCTGGAGTGCGCCAGGCGACTGCCGCAGAGCCACCAGACGCCGGACGTGCCGGTCGCCAGTCACGACCAGGAGGACGTCGACCAGCGCATCACGGCGTGGCAGGCGGTACTCGCCCTCAAGTCGGTCTCGCGGGAGATCCTGGAGTTACGTGTCCGGCATCGACTGTCGGTGCCCGACCTCGCGGCCGTGCTCGGGATGTCCGGGAAGGGTGCGCAGGCGGCGCTCGACCGCGCGCATGACGAACTCCACGAGGCGTTGACGGCGGAGATACTCGCGCAGACGGGGCCGTACGGCTGCGCGGAGCGCGCTCGGCTCTTACGGCAGCGGCGAGGCGATCTCACGCCCGACATCAGCCGGCGGTTAGTGGAGCATGCGGAAGACTGTTCCGCCTGTGCGGCGTTCAGGCCCCGTGCAGTATCGGCCGCCAAGGTGTACGGACTGCTGCCGCAGGCGAAGCCGGCGCCGGAACTGCGCCTTCGGGTGATGAGCTGTTTCATGGACCCCGAGCTGGTCGGCTACAGGCTCTTCGTCGCCACCCGGGTCACGAAGTTCACGTCCGACGGGTTCCCAGTCCAGTCCGTGGGGTCGGGAGGGGTGGTCCGTACGTCGCGTCTCGGCGGACGCGGGTGGTACGCCCGCTTCCGCAGGACGTCCAGCGACGGAACGGCGGCTAACCTCCGCGGGCAAGCCGTTCGTGCTGCTGCGGTGCTCGCGGTGGTGGCACTGCTGTCCGGCGGTGGGGTCGCGTCCATGTACGGGCTCATCGGCCCAGGTAACAAGGACGCGGGCACGAGCGCGGGCCCGCATCCGACCGTTGTGCCTGGTGTCTCGCGGGCACCACTGCCGCAGGATCCGGACGAACGTCCTGACGGGGCCGGTCCTATCGGCGTTGCCCCCGTGTCGGCCACCTTTCCTTTAGGCGCCCGTGCTTCTTCCGCTCCGCCGACCGCCTTCCCAGTACCGTCGTCGGCACTGGTCTCCTCATATGAGGCGTCAGGGCCGGGGGCGACCGGTGCATTGGTGGTCTCCCCGCTCTACCTGGACCTGGCAGGAAGCTCCGACGGCGCGGTAGAGCTACGAGCGGAAGGCGGTCCGGTCGCCTGGAAGGCGGCGAGCCGCGGCTCCCTGACGGCAAGCCCGTCGTCCGGTCGTCTTGAGGCCGGGCAGAGCGTTGTCGTTCAGGTGCATGTGTTGCGACGGGACGATTCGCAGGGGGAGGGAGTCATCACCTTCACCCCAGGCAATTGCCAGGTCCACGTCACCTGGCGTCCCGATGCTCCCGACCCGGATCCGACTCCCTCTCCCACGCCCACTGGTTCAGACCCGCCATCGTCGTCCACGCCGCCCGAAACGCAACGGGCGGGCGGCCCCGCGCCCACGACTCCTGCGCCGGCCCCCTCCGGTCCGCCTCCCACAGAGGCAGAGCCGACTCCTTCGCCCACGACCCCGTCCACACCGGAGCCCTCTGCGGGCAACGACACCGCGAGCCCCACCCCGAGTGGCTGACGAGGAGTGGCGTACGTACTTACCCTTGCCCGAGTCAACTACTCTTCGTAGGTGATCGTTTGCGCTAAGCAGTGCATGCCTGGGGGAGGACGTGCTCATGGCACCTGGCGCACCAGAGACACGTCGCCGTCGTGTGAACCCGTCCCCTGCGCAATGTACGGCGCTTCGGCTGGTCGCCTTCGGTTCCGGCCTGGCGCTCGGGATGAACCTGCTCCTTCCTGCGGCGTCCGCCCGTCCCCTGGCGGAGCCCCGCCCCAGCGCGAACGATGTCGAACGGAGTGAACACCAGGTCAGGGAGCGCGCAGCCGAGGTCGGACGGACGAAGGCCAAGCTCGCCCAAGCGGACGGCGAACTCGACAGGCTCGCGATCGCCGCGGCGTCCGCAGTAGAGCGCTACAACGGTGAGCAGCTGAAACTACGGCGTGCACAGCGGGCGTACACCGACACCCAGGGACGGCTCTCAGAGGCGAACAGGCGGGTCGAGATATCCAGGGCCGAACTGGCGTCGTTCGCCGCGCAGGTCTACCGGGACAACACCGGTTACGACCCGATGTCCTCTGCGGTCGCCGGCGAAGGCGGCCCACAAGGCTTCATGGACCGTGCAGGCATGGTCAAGATGCTCGCCGAACGTCGAGCCGCCATGGTGCGCAGGGTCGAAGCGGCCAAGACGGTAGCGGACGTGTTCCGCCACCAAGCGAAGATGACCCTGGACGAACAGAGCGCTGCGGCAAGCCGCGCCGATGCGGCCAAACGGACTGCACGGGAGGCGGTCGAGACCCAGCAGGCATCCGTCCAGCGTCTCGAGGCCGAAAAGCGGCGCCTGGAGCGTCGTCTTGGTAAAGCCGAAGCGCATGCCGCGAGGGTCAAGCGCGCGCGGGAGCGTGCCTCGCAGAAGGCAACAGAGCAGAAGGTCCGCTCCGACTTCGCCAGTTCGGGCGCAAGTTCCGGACATCCTGGAGCGGCCCTCACCACGTCGGCGGCGCGCGGGGGCATAGCGGTCCGAGCCGCGCTCAAGTGGCTCGGCACGCAGTACTCCTGGGGCGGGGGTGACGAGTCCGGTCCCACCTACGGTGTGGAGCAGGGCGCGGAGATCAAGGGGTTCGACTGCTCAGGCCTGGCCATGTACGCGTGGAGCAAGGCCGGCGTACAGCTCGACCACTGGACCGGTACTCAATGGACGTCTGGGCCCCACATTCCCGTGAGCGAACTACGTCCTGGCGACCTCGTCTTCTTCGCGACCGACAAGTCCGACCCCGACACCATCCACCACGTCGGCATCTACGTCAGCGATGGCCGGATGGTCGAGGCGCCCTATACCGGGGCACGGGTTCGCATCGCGAGCATCCACCGGGGAGACCTGATAGGCGCGACCCGTCCGGCCGGGTGACGCCGTACGTGGTCGCTGACCCGCGCGCACCGTTCCCCGGAAAGCCGGAACCCTTCCGTACGGCGTCCTGTACGGAAGGGTTCCTCGCGAGGCGTGTCGCGTGGGCGGCGGGGAGCGGATCGGCGCCGTCCGCGACTCCCTGGCCCGGCACCGGCACGGCCCAGCCGGTGGTCAGCGGGACCGGGCGGCGCTCAGTGGCCGCCCTGGTCCGCAGCGCGCTTGAACGACCGCTCGATCTCCTGCTCGGCCTCCTTGCGCCCCACCCAGCTGGCGCCCTCCACGGACTTGCCGGGCTCCAGGTCCTTGTAGACCTCGAAGAAGTGCTGGATCTCCAGACGGTCGAACTCGGCGACGTGGTGGATGTCGCGCAGGTGCTCCATCCGGGGGTCGGTGGCGGGGACGCACAGGACCTTGTCGTCACCACCGGCCTCGTCGGTCATCCGGAACATGCCCACCGTGCGGCAGCGGATCAGGCAGCCGGGGAAGGTCGGCTCCTGCAGCAGGACCAGCGCGTCCAGGGGGTCACCGTCCTCACCGAGGGTGTTCTCGATGAACCCGTAGTCGGCCGGGTACTGCGTGGAGGTGAACAGCATGCGGTCGAGCCGGATGCGACCGGTCTCGTGGTCCACCTCATACTTGTTCCGCTGGCCCTTCGGGATCTCAATGGTGACGTCGAAATCCAAGATGTCCTCCGCTCCCTGCGCGCTCGCAGTGAATAGTCTTTCGGGAACCTGTGGGCGAGGCCGGCCCCGCAGGCGAATGTTCCCCTGTATAAGGATGTCGCACGTTGGTGAGTGCTGAGTGGGAGAGGGGCGGTCACGTGCCTGGACGGGGCCGAACCCTCGCGGTTCTGTCGCTCTCTCTCCTTAACGTTTTCGCTGTCGGTGCCGGCCTTGCAGTGGTGAAACTCACACCCGACCGGCATCTGTCTCCGCAACCGCCGAGCGTGGCCGCGCGTGACCTCGTGCAGGTTCCGGGCTCACCGGCCTCGATTCCCCCCGCCGGCCCGGGCTCGGGCCGTCCGCCCAACGCGTCCGCCTTGGCTGGACGGCTCACGTCCCTGGTCGGCGGCCCGAAGGCGAAAATCAACGCGGTGGTCATCGACGCGGAGACCCGCAGGACCTTGTACGAGCTGCGCGCCGACCGGCCCGCCACCCCGGCTTCCACGACGAAGCTGGTGACATCGGTGGCGGCGCTCGCCTCGCTGGGGCCCACGCACCGGATCACCACGCAGGTCGTGCAGAGCACGAGCGGCAGAATCGTTCTGGTCGGAGGCGGGGATCCTACCTTGACGGCTCTCCCGCCGCGTCCGGACTCGGGCCATCCGCCCTATGCCTCGCTCTCGGAACTGGCCCGCCAGGCGGCCGCGGCGCTGAAGTCGTCCGGTGTGGGCCAGGTCCGCGTCGACTACGACGTCTCGGCGTATCAGGGCCCCCGTACCGCCGCGGGGTGGAAGCCCAACTATCTGCCGGACGGTGAGGTGGCGCCTGTCACCGCCCTCACGGTCGACGAAGGACGCGTCGCGCCGTCCGATCCGTCCAAGAAGACGAGGGTCTCCGATCCAGGGGCCTCTGCCGTGAACCAGTTCGCCCGTCTGGTGTCCAGGTACGGGGTGAGCGCCAAGGTCGGGCGAAGGACGGTCGCGCCGAAGGAGGCGGTTCCGCTCGGTGCCGTCCAGTCGCCGCCGATGTCGGCTCTGGTGGAGCATCTGCTGACCGACAGTGACAACGATGTGGCGGAGGCCGTGGCCCGGCAGGTCGCCATCAAGCTGGGGCGTCCGGCGACGTTCGCGGACGCTGCTCAGGCCGTCCAGCAGGTTCTGGCGAAGCTGGGTGTGGCGGAGGGCGTCTCGGTGAACGACGGCAGTGGGTTGTCGCCTCGCAACCGGATCTCGCCCATCGCGCTGGCGCGGATCGTCTCGCTCGCTGCCGGGGAGGACCATCCGGAGCTGCGCCCTGCCATAACCGGGCTGCCGGTCGCCGGGTTCTCGGGGACGTTGAGCCCGCCGCGCTACACCGTCGCCACCAGTCAGGCGGGTGCGGGGATGGTGCGGGCGAAGACCGGCACCCTCGCGGGGGTCAGCACGCTGGCGGGGCTCGCCTACGACGCTGACGGCCGGCTGCTCGCTTTCGCGTTCATGGCCGGGGACGGGAAGGGGCCGGTCGATCCGGGGAAGCTGGACCAGCTCGCGGCGGCGGTCGCGGCCTGCGGGTGCGGCTGATTCCCCTCTGGTTGTCCACAGGTTCCTGTTGCCCTGCGCTTGGGTGGCGGGTGGGGCAAGGGTGGGGGAGTACGGTCCGCCCCCGGGTGGGAGGGGCGTGCTTTTTCAGGACATGCGGGTCTGGGTGCGCGTGTGGGGTCCGTTGAACGGGAGATAACCAGAACGGTTGTTCGTTGAACGACCGTGCACAGGCGCTCCGGCGCCGCGTCCGAAACGTACGGTGGAGTACATGAGCGCCTCAATGATCGACTGGAACGTGGCGGTTCAGGCCGGAACCCGGCTCGTCAGGCCGGGCCCGCAGGTCACCCATGACGAGGCCCGTGAGGTCGTGAAGGAGCTGCGCGAACTTTCGAAGATCGCCCACGGGCACGTGCGGGACTTCACCGGCATGGCGTCCGAACTCGACCCTGACCCCGCGACGATCGTCGACCGGCCCGGCTGGATCCGCGCGAACGTGGACGGTTTCCGGGTCGTCCTCGAACCGCTGATGGAGCAGATGTCCGAACGGCGTGGCCCGGGCCCCCTCGGCGGGGCGGGCAACGTCGTCGTCCAGGCCGTCGGCTCCCGCGTGACCGGCATGCAGGTGGGCGCGATCCTCGCGTACATGGCCAGCCGTGTCCTGGGGCAGTACGAGCTGTTCCTGCCGCCGGACCCGTCCGGACGCGCGCCGACAGGACGGCTGACCCTGGTCGCACCCAACATCGTCCACGTCGAGCAGGAGCTCGGTGTGGAAGCGCGTGACTTCCGTCTCTGGGTCTGCCTCCACGAGGAGACGCACCGCGCCCAGTTCACCGGGGTTTCGTGGCTGCGCGAGTACGTGCAGGACCAGATGACCAAGTTCCTCCTGGCGTCCGACCTCGACCCGGGCGTGATGCTGGACCGCATCAGGGACGCGGCCGAAGCCGTGGCCGACGCCGTGCGCGGTGTTGGTGACGCCAACCTCATCGACGCGATCCAGAGCCCGGAGCAGCGGGAGATCCTCGACCGCCTCACCGCCGTGATGACGCTCGTCGAGGGGCACGGCGACTACGTGATGGACGCGGTCGGCCCGGAGGTCGTGCCGTCCGTCCAGCAGATCAGGTCCCGTTTCCAGGGGCGCCGCGCGGGCGGCTCCAAGCTCGACCGGACGATCCGGCGCCTGCTCGGCATCGACCTGAAGATGAAGCAGTACGCGGAGGGCTCGCGGTTCGTCCGGCGGGTCGTCACCGAGATCGGCATGAGCGGCTTCAACCAGGTCTGGCAGTCACCGGAGACGCTGCCCACGCACGCCGAGATCAAGGAGCCGGCCCTGTGGATGGACCGGGTCGTCGGTCCTCGCGCCATCGACGCCCCGCCTGAGGCCAACGAGGCCTGAGCCCGCCGACGCTCGGGCCCGCCGACGCATGGGTCCGGTGACGCCTGAGCCCGATGGCTGGGCGCTCGGTCGTCGCAGGGTGGTGGTACACGTTTCCCATGGGCCCTGATCCTGCGGTGGCGGCGGTGCGTCTCGCCGTGCGGCATGTGCTCTCCGACCTGCCGCAGGGTGCGATGGTCCTCGCCGCGTGCAGTGGAGGCGCCGACTCCCTCGCGCTCGCCGCGGCGCTCGCCTTCGAGGCGCCCAGGGCGGGACGCCCGGCCGGCGGCGTCACGATCGACCACGGCCTCCAGGAAGGCTCAGCGGAGCGTGCGGACGCCGTGGTCCGGACCATGGTCGACCTCGGCCTGGACCCGTCCGGCTCCGTCGCGGTCACCGTCGAGGGGCCTGGCGGCCCGGAGAACGCGGCGCGCGTCGCCCGGTACGCCGCGCTCGACGATGCGGCCGACCGGTGGGGGGCGTCAGCCGTCCTCCTCGGGCATACGCGAGACGACCAGGCCGAGACCGTCCTGCTGGGGCTGGCGCGTGGGTCCGGTGCCCGGTCGCTGTCCGGGATGCCTCCCACGTTCAGGCGATCCCAGGGCGTCCTTTACGCGAGGCCTCTGCTCGAACTTGATCGAGCTACCACGCGTCGTGCTTGTGAGGCGATGGGGCTTGAACCCTGGGATGACCCCCACAACGTCGATCCCGCCTATGCGCGCGTGCGCGTCCGGCACGAGGCCCTGCCCGCCCTGGAGAAGGCCTTGGGGCCCGGTGTGGCGGAAGCACTGGCGCGGACGGCCGGGATGCTGCGCGACGATGCCGATGCCCTGGACGAACTTGCCTCCCGCGCATTCAGCGACCTGGAAACGACGGAAGACGGGTACAGCGTCGCCGTGGCACTGGAAGGGCTCGAGGGGCTCCCGAGGGCCGTCCGTACGCGGGTCCTCCGGATGGCGGCGGTCAAGGCCGGAAGCCCACCGGGTACGCTCGCGGCGGTCCATGTCGATGCCATGGATCGGCTGGTCACGGCCTGGCGCGGGCAGCGGCACGTTGATCTGCCGGGGCGGCTCCGAGCCGTCAGGCGGTATGGAAAGCTGCTATTCGTCCCGGTTTGACGTCGCGGCGTGTGCCGATCGTCACATGCCGCGCCCGCCGCGCGTTCCTACCGGGCGCGCGCGTGCGGAGTCCGTCCTACGTCCGTCCTATCGGACGGGCGCGGTCTGAGTGATGAGGGTGGGGTTGTGGACGAGAAGGACCTGGGCAAAGACCTGGCGAAGGTGCTGATCCGCGAGGACGACCTGCAGGCCAAGGTGCGCGAGCTCGCCGCGGAGATCGACGCGGACTACGAGGGCAAGGATCTGCTGCTCGTCGGCGTTCTCAAGGGCGCCGTCATGATCATGGCGGATCTGGCGCGGGCGCTGCACTCGCCCGCGTCGATGGACTGGATGGCCGTGTCGTCGTACGGGTCGGGCACGAAGTCGTCGGGCGTCGTGCGCATCCTCAAGGACCTCGACACCGACATCCTCGACCGGCACGTCCTGATCGTGGAGGACATCGTCGACTCCGGGCTGACCCTGTCGTGGCTGGTGAGCAACCTGCGGTCGCGTGGCCCGGCCTCCCTGGAGATCTGCGCGCTGCTCCGCAAGCCGGAAGCGGTCAAGACCGACGTCGACGTCAAGTACATCGGGTTCGACATCCCTAACGAGTTCGTCATCGGCTACGGGCTCGACTATGCGGAGAAGTATCGGAACCTGCCGTTCGTGGGGACGCTGGCCCCGCACGTCTACGGCGGCGACGGGGCCTGAGGTCTCCGTACCGGCCCCTCCGGGCCCGGCGGGCGGCGGCCGCCGCACAGGCGCCCCCAAGGCCCTGAGAAGGGCCCCAGGGGCCCGCACGGACCGCCCAGGGAACAAGGGACCGTGACGAATCGTTGCAAGGGTCGTTGACGGGTATATGGAAGGGGAGCAGGGGAACGGCGTCGGCTGCGTCTCCTGCGCCCTGCGGTGTACCGTCGGTGTCCCGGACCCTGGGTTCGGGAGGCGATTATGAGGGAAGCCGCCACGACGGGCCCGGAGCCCAGGCGACGGGTCCTTCGTTGGACGGATTGTTGGTCGCAGTGGCGTTCGTCCCCCCGGGACGGGCGGGGATCGCACACAGACGTTGGTCAGGAGGGACGGGCCCCGAAGGGGTAACCGGATAAATGGACGTGAAGCGCTATTTTCGCGGGCCGCTGCTGTGGATCCTGCTGTTCGGCCTCTTGGTCGCCCTCGTCATGTGGGGCGTCAACCCCGGCCGTTCGTTCGAGAAGGTGGACACCTCCAAGGTCGTCTCGGAGATCAACGCGGGCCAGGTGAAGTCCGCCAAGATCGTCGACAAGGACCAGCGGATCGAGCTGACCCTCAACAACGGCAAGCAGCAGCAGGCCTCGTGGGTCGACGGCCAGGGACTCCAGTTGCAGCAGCAGCTGCAGAAGCAGGCCGACGCGGGCAAGCTGCCCGGCGGCTACAACGTCGACGTGCCGAAGCAGAGCGTCTTCATGAGCCTGCTGTTCAGCCTGCTGCCCATCGTGGTCATCGTGTTGATCTTCCTGTTCATCATGAACCAGATGCAGGGCGGCGGCTCGCGGGTGATGAACTTCGGCAAGTCCAAGGCCAAGCTCATCACCAAGGACACCCCGAAGACCACCTTCGCCGACGTTGCCGGGGCCGACGAGGCCCTGGAGGAGCTTGAGGAGATCAAGGACTTCCTGCAGAACCCGGCGAAGTTCCAGTCGATCGGCGCGAAGATCCCCAAGGGCGTGCTGCTCTACGGACCGCCCGGTACCGGTAAGACGCTGCTCGCGCGCGCCGTCGCCGGCGAGGCGGGGGTGCCGTTCTACTCGATCTCCGGTTCGGACTTCGTCGAGATGTTCGTCGGTGTGGGCGCGTCCCGCGTCCGCGACCTGTTCGAGCAGGCCAAGACCAACGCGCCGTCGATCATCTTCATCGACGAGATCGACGCCGTCGGCCGGCACCGCGGCGCGGGCCTCGGCGGCGGCCACGACGAGCGCGAGCAGACCCTGAACCAGCTGCTCGTCGAGATGGACGGCTTCGACGTCAAGGGCGGCGTGATCCTGATCGCCGCGACGAACCGCCCGGACATCCTCGACCCGGCGCTGCTGCGTCCCGGCCGGTTCGACCGGCAGGTGACCGTCGACCGCCCGGACCTGGAGGGCCGCAAGGGCATCCTGCGGGTGCACGGCCGCGGCAAGCCGTTCGCGCAGGACGTCGACCTCGACGTGATCGCGCGCCGCACCCCGGGCTTCACCGGCGCCGACCTGGCCAACGTGATCAACGAGGCGGCGCTGCTCACCGCGCGGTTCGACCGCAAGCTGATCGACATGGACACCCTGGAGGAGTCCATCGACCGCGTCATGGCCGGGCCGGAGCGCAAGACCCGGGTGATGTCGGAGAAGGAAAAGAAGATCATCGCCTACCACGAGGGCGGGCACGCGCTGGTGGCGCACGCGCTGCCGAACTCCGACCCCGTGCACAAGGTGACGATCCTGCCGCGCGGGCGGGCCCTGGGTTACACCATGACCCTGCCGATGGAGGACAAGTTCCTCACCACGCGCTCGGAGATGACCGACCAGCTGGCGATGCTGCTGGGCGGCCGCACCGCCGAGGAACTGGTGTTCCACGAGCCGACCACGGGCGCGGCCAACGACATCGAGAAGGCCAGCTCCATCGCCCGCAACATGGTCACCGAGTACGGCATGAGCGAGCGTCTGGGCGCCCGCAAGTTCGGCACCGGTCAGGGTGAGGTCTTCCTGGGCCGCGACATGGGCCACGAGCGGGACTACTCGGAGGACATCGCGTCAGCCATCGACGACGAGGTCCGCCGCTACATCGAGGCCGCGCACGACACGGCGTGGGAGATCCTCGTGGAGTACCGGGACGTCCTGGACGAGCTCGTCGTCAACCTGATGGAGAAGGAGACCCTGTCGAAGGACCAGGTGCTGGAGATCTTCGCGCCGATCCAGAAGCGGCCGCACCAGAACTCCTACACCGGCTACGGCAAGCGTCTCCCGTCCGACCGCCCGCCGGTGCTGTCGCCCAAGGAGCTCGCTCTGCTCGGTCCCCAGGACGTGACCGACCTGACCAAGAACAACGGGCAGGGCGGCGGCGTCACCTCTGAGGCGACCGATCCGGCCCAGGGCGAAAGCTGACGGCCTTGGCGATCCCGTACGACGAGGCGCCGATCGAGATCGACCCGCCGGGCGAGACCGTACACGGCGGGCATTTCGACCACGCACGCATCGAGAAGGCCGTCCGGGAGATCCTGATCGGCATCGGGGAGGACCCCGACCGGGACGGGCTCCGTGACACGCCGGCCAGGGTGGCGCGGGCCTACGCGGAGCAGTTCGCGGGCCTGCGCCAGACGCCGGAGGACGCGCTCACCACGGTGTTCGACGCCGACCACGAAGAGATGGTCCTGGTGAAGGACATCGAGGTGTACTCGGTCTGCGAGCACCACCTGGTCCCCTTCCACGGGGTGGCGCACGTCGGCTACACGCCCAACAAGAAGGGCCAGATCACCGGTCTGTCCAAGCTGGCGCGGCTGGTGGACGTGTACGCGCGCAGGCCGCAGGTGCAGGAGCGGCTCACCAGCCAGGTCGCGGACGCGCTGATGACCGTCCTGGAGCCGCGCGGCGCGATCGTGGTGATCGAGGCCGAGCACCTGTGCATGACCATGCGCGGGGTGCGCAAGCCGGGCGCGAAGACCGTGACGTCGGCGGTGCGCGGCGACTTCCGCGATCATGCCGAGACGCGGTCCGAGGCGATGAGCCTCATTCTCGGCCGCTCTTGACCGCCCGGCCCTCTCCCGGGCCGCCTGACCGCCTGAACGGGCCTCAGCGTCACGCTGAGGCCCGTTCTGCTGGTTCCGGCGCCGCTGCGACGGGCGTCTCGGGGCTTCCGCCGGCATCTCGGGGACATTCGTCTGGGGTTTTGGGCTTCCGGTGGGGGCGTCTCGGGGGCTTCGGCCGCCGTCGCCTGGTCTCGTGGCCGGCGCCTCAGGGCCCGTGGCCAGGGCCCGTGGCCAGGGCCTGCGGCCGGGGTCCTGGTGGCGGTGCCGGGGCGGCTGAGGCGTCGCTCCGGCGGGTTGTGCGCAAGGCATAGGGTTGGTTGACATGACCAGTGCCGCTGTTCCGGGGCTGCCCGCGCCAGGGCGCTGCCTCGTCATGGGCGTGGTCAACGTGACCCCCGACTCGTTCTCGGACGGCGGGGCCTGGTTCGACCCGGAGAAGGCGGTCCAGCACGGGCTCGACCTCGTCGCGGAGGGCGCCGACATCGTGGACGTGGGCGGCGAGTCCACGCGTCCCGGTGCGCAGCGCGTGTCCCAGGACGAGGAACTGCGCCGCGTCATCCCCGTCATCGAAGCACTTACGGCACAGAACGTTCCGGTCAGCGTCGACACGATGCGCGCCGACGTGGCGGAGGCCGCCGTGGGTGTGGGCGCCCGGCTGGTGAACGACGTCAGCGGCGGCCTTGCCGATCCGGACATGCCGCGTGTGGTGGCCGCGGCAGGAGTCCCGTACGTGGTGATGCATTGGCGCGGTCACAGCCACGACATGCAGACCCGCGCCATCTACGACGACGTCGTCCGAGAAGTGCGCGACGAGCTTCTGCACAGGGTCGATGCAGTACTGGGAGAGGGTGTCGATCCGTCGATGATCGTGCTCGACCCTGGGCTGGGCTTCGCGAAGAACCCGGAGACGGGGCACAACTGGTCTCTTCTGGCCCATCTGGACGCTTTCACCGGCCTCGGCTATCCCGTGCTGGTGGGGGCTTCCCGGAAGGGGTTCCTGACCAGGCTCCTCGCCGACCCGGACGGGACGCGGCGTCCCTTCACCGACTGCGACGACGCGACCGTGGCCATCACCTCGCTGGTCGCGTGCGCCGGCGCCTGGTGCGTGAGGGTGCACAGGGTCCGGCCGAACGCGGACGCGGTGCGCGTGGCGGCCGCCATGCGGGCGGCGCGTCCGAGCAAAGACGACACTTCCGACGATGGGGAGCCTCGCCGATGAGCCGTGCCGTGAACCGCGCCGACGTGGACGAGGTCCACGCCGAGTTCTATGCCGCGTTCGAGGCCGGTGACTTCGACCGGATGTCCGCCGTGTGGGCGGACGGCCAGTACGCCGAGGCGGTCTCCTGCGTCCATCCCGGTTGGACGATGCTCCGGGGACGCGAGTCGGTACTGCGGTCCTGGGCGCTCATCATGGCGAACACGAGCTACATCCAGTTCGTGCTGACCGACGTGGAGACCGACGTGTTCGGCGACCACGCGGTGGTGACGTGCAAGGAGAACATCCTCACCGCGGACGAGGACACGGAGACCGGATTTCTCGCAGGGGGAAGCATCGTCGCGACGAACGTGTTCGTACGGGCGGGCGGTGAGTGGCGGCTTCTGCTGCACCATGGTTCTCCCGTTCTCAACGTCGTGGATGCGGAGGAAGAATGACTCTCGACCGCATCGAGCTGCGCGGGCTCCGGGCCAGGGGGCGGCACGGCTGCCTGCCCGCCGAGCGTGAGCTGGGCCAGGAGTTCCTCGTGGACGCGGTCCTGGGGCTCGACACGCGCCCCGCAGCGGAGGGTGATGACCTCTCGCGTACCGTCGACTACGGAACGCTCGCAGGCCGGCTGGTCGCCGTCGTGGAGGGGGAGCCCGTCAACCTCCTCGAAACACTGGCGGACCGGTTGGCGACAATATGTCTGGAAGAGAAGACGGTCTCCGAAGTGGAGATCACCGTCCACAAGCCGAGCGCCCCGGTCCCGCACCCCTTCACGGACGTCGCCGTGAAGATCAAGAGGAGTCGCCCATGACAGCGTCCGACCGCATGCCCGATCGCACCGCCACCGGCGGCCACATGCTGGTCCAGCATCGAGTCGTGTTCTCGATCGGCAGCAACCTCGGGGACCGGCTGGACAACATCCAGGAGGCGGTCGACGCGCTGTTCGACGCACCCGGGCTGCATTTCGTGGCGTTCTCGCCGGTGTACGAGACCGCGCCCTACGCGCCGGCGGGGGAGAGCATCCCCGAGCAGGGCGACTTCCTCAACATCGTGCTGGTCGCCGACACGCGCCTGCCTCCGGAGAACCTGCTCGAACGCGTCCTCAACATCGAGAACTCGATGCGCCGGGAGCGGGTGGTCCGCTGGGGCCCGCGCACCCTCGACATCGACATCGTGGTGTTCGGGGACATCGCGTCCGACGACCCCGATCTGACGCTCCCCCACCCGCGCGCGCACGAGCGCGCCTTCGTGCTCGTCCCGTGGGCCGACATCGAGCCGGACGTGCTGCTGCCCGGCCATGGCCGGGTCGGTGACCTGGCGCAGGCGAAGAAGTCCGAGGGAGGCTCGTCGGCCGTCCGCCGGCGCGACGACCTGGCTTTGCAGCAGCCTGCATGAAACCGTCCCGCCCGCTGTTCCTCATCGCCCTCGTGGTCGTCGTCGCGGTGATCACGTGGGCGGTGCTGCGTTCCGCCTACGTCTCGTTGCCGCCGCTGCCGTGGACGGCGGTACCGACGCTGCTCCTGCTCGCGCTCGGCGAGAGCGTCAGCGGGCTGAACGTGCTGCGCCGCATCCGCCGCAGGCCCGGCAAGGGGCGCGTGCCGGACAGCCGCAAGCCCGCGCCGAAGCCGCTGGACCCGATGGCGGTCGCGCGCCTGGCCGCGCTGGGGAAGGCCAGCGCGCACTCCGCCGCGGTCATCGCGGGCGTGTTCGGCGGGTTCGCCGCGAGCCTGGTGTCGTCCCTGGAGAAGGCGACCCCGCGCCACGACTTCTACGTGAGCGGCGGCACGTTCCTCGCGGCGGTCGTGCTCGTGGCGGCCGCGTTCTTCCTGGAATACGCGTGCCGGGTGCCGAAGGACCCGGGCGAGGAGGAGCGCGACCGCCGCGCGTCCCGTGCCTAGGGCTTCAGCAGGTACGGGACGCTTGAGGTGAGGAAGCGCCGCGGGAACTCGTCCCTCAGCCGCCACAGTCCGGCGTCGACGACGAAGTGGGCCATGACCGCGCCGAGATAGGCGCCGTAGAGGGCCCGCTCCCAGATGTGCGGCGAACCGTGCAGATGGGATGCCTGATCGAGCGCGATACCGCCGGCCAGGGCGATGACGGCCATGATGCAGAGCCCGGTCATGCCCGAGCGTCCGCGCCTGGGTGCGCCGGATACGAGCCCGACGATGAGCAGGTACTGGTAGCCGTGCGCGATGGTGAGGCCGGCGACCGCGGCGTACGGGGATGTGAAGAGGAAGACCGGCAAGAAGAACAGCAGCGAGATCAGGTAGATGGCCATGAACGCCGGTGGACGCTGTTCCCGCCGTGCCAACGCATAGACGCCGAGGGCCACCCCACTGGCGAACACAGCGAAAGCCACCGGAAACAGTGATCGGACCGGCGGATCCACGCCGAGCTGAAGCAGCTCCGGGTGGACGAGCAGTCCCGCTATCCCGCCCGCACCGGCGAGCATGATGGCGCGTCGCTCCACTGGCTTCACGGACCCGGCGCGCTGGGCCACCCCCGCCAACGCCGCCATCCCGAGGTTCTGCTTCTGGAAGTGGAAGAACTGCCAGCCCAGGAATGCGAGAAGCGCCCACTGCAGCTGCTCGTACGGGACGAGTGCCGCGGCGAGCGCCGTCCCCAGGATCAGCGCGACGGGAGCGACCACGTAGCGCCCGCGGTGTGCAGCCGCGTGTGCGCGTATCTCCGGGAGGGTGAAGAACCAGCCGGTCGCGGCGACGTGCACCGACGAGCCGAGGAACAGCAGGGCTCCCAGCGCTCTGCCGGGTGAATCAGAACCGTCGGGCGCCAGTGCGATGGCGCCCGCGAACGCGCCGGCCGACAGCAGGGCCGTCCCGAGAAGCCAGGTGCGGCGCAGGGTCCGGAACGTCCCGGCTAGGGCCTCGCCGACGGGCGGCGCGCTCGCGTTGCTCGGTGCTGCCACGGTGCGGACTAGCCTCCGCCGCAGACCGCGGCGGCACCGGTCGGGGCCGCGATCAGCAGGAACAGGCCGCCGAGCACGATGAGGCCCGTGAGCACGGCGAGCGGGACGATGACAGGCGCGCGGAAGAACTTGCGGGTCTGCCTGGGCGGTCCTGCGGACGCCTGCATCCGCCCCCAGTCGGTCCACTGCTGGTCGGCTGCCGCCCACTGCGGTGGGGGAGGGAATGCGGGCACGGTGTTAGGCGGATTTTCGAGCATCTGCGTCATCGGCGACTCCTCACGTCATGGCTTCTGACGCGAGCGGACCGTGACCGGTTCAGCCTCCCGTACGGAACATCGCGCGCCCGGTCACTCGATCCCCGGTCACTTGTCGCCGGTCACTTGTCGCCGGTCACTTGTCGCCGGTCACTTGTCGCCGGTCACTTGTCGATGTCGCCGACGACGAAGAACATCGATCCGAGGATGGCGATCATGTCGGCCACCAGGGTTCCGGGCAGCAGCTCGGTCAGGACCTGGATGTTGTTGAACGACGCGGACCGCAGCTTCATCCGCCAGGGCGTCTTCTCGCCGTGCGACACCAGGTAGTAGCCGTTCAGGCCCAGCGGGTTCTCAGTCCAGGCGTAGGTGTGCCCCTCCGGGACCTTCAGGACCTTGGGCAACCGCTGGTTGATCGGGCCTGGCGGCAGTTCCGCGAGACGGTCCAGGCAGGCGTCGGCGAGGTCGAGGGACGCGTGCACCTGGTCGAGCAGGCACTCGAAACGAGCGAGGCAGTCACCCTCGGACCGGGTGACCACACGGACGTCCAGGTCCCCGTAGGCGAGATAGGGCTCGTCCCGGCGCAGGTCGAAGTCGACGCCGGAAGCGCGTGCGATGGGTCCGGACACCCCGTACTGCAGGATCTGCTCCTGCGTGAGGACGCCGACGTTCCTCGTCCTGGCGCGGAAGATCTCGTTGCCCATGATGAGGTCGTCGATCTCACCCATGCGGGAACGGACCTCGGAAACCGCCGTCCGCGCGCGCGCCGTCCAACCGGCGGGGAGCTCGTCCTTCAGCCCTCCGACCCGGTTGAACATGTAGTGCATGCGTCCGCCGGAGATCTCCTCCATGACCCGCTGCAGGGCCTCACGCTCACGGAACGCGTAGAAGATCGGCGTGATCGCGCCCACTTCGAGCGGATACGAGCCGAGGAACATCAGATGGTTGAGGATCCGGTTGAGCTCCGCCAGGAGCGTCCTCACCCATACGGCGCGGACAGGGACCTCCATGCCCAGCATGCGTTCGACGGCCAGGACGACGCCGAGTTCACTGGAGAACGCCGACAGCCAGTCGTGCCGGTTCGCCAGGACGATGATCTGCCGGAAGTCGCGTACCTCGAACAGCTTCTCCGCGCCCCGGTGCATGTACCCGACGATGGGTTCCGCCGCCGAGATGCGTTCGCCGTCCAAGGTCAGCTTCAGCCGGAGCACACCGTGCGTGGACGGATGCTGGGGGCCGATGTTCAGGGTCATGTCCTCGGTGGCGAGCTCCTTGGCGCCCGCACCGATCCCGACGATCCGTTCGGTGGTCATGGTCGCGTCTCCGCAGCTCCGATCACCGCTTCATGGTCCCATGGCGAGCGGTGCTCGTTATCCGGTTGACTAGGGGGCAATGAACGCGAGCCACAGCGAACCGCCATACGAGCCCGCCGCGCACCCTGGACATCAGGGCGCGGCGTACCCGCCCGCGCCGCCCGGCCCGGGATCCGGCGGTCAGCCGCCTGGTCAGGGTCAGGTACCGGCACAATACCCGGCGCAGCAGGCACCGCCCATGTACCAGGCGGACCAGGCGTTCGCACCCGGAGCCGGCCTGCACTGGTCGCCGATCTCCAAGCGCCACGCGTTCCACAGGCTGCTCATGGCCGTCCTGTGGGCGATCCCGATAGGCGGTGTGGGCGGATTCATCGTGTGGCGGAACGGAGGCGTCGTTCCCGCCGCGATGTGGGTCGCCGCCGTCGTCCTGGGGGCCGCGCTGACCTGGCTGGTCGCGGAGCTGGACCGCCGGGCGTACGGGTATGTCGAACGCGCCGACGACCTCATCGTGACCCACGGGGTGTTCGTCAAGCGGCTCATCGTGGTCCCGTACGGGCGGATGCAGTTCGTCGACGTCACCGCAGGGCTTCTCGAACGCTGGATGGGGATCGCCACCGTCCGGATGCACACCGCGGCCGCCGCGACGGACGCGACCATCCCGGGACTGCCCACGGCCGATGCCGCCCAGCTGCGCGACCGTCTCGCGCAGAAGGGCGAAGAGCGGAGCATGGGCCTATGAGCGGCCCCTACGGCCCTTACGGTCCGCCGAGGCCTCCTGGGCCCCCAGGGCCTCCCGGCCCGCCTGGCCCGCCTGGCCCGTCTGGCCCGTACGGCCCTCAAGGACGTCCGGGCCCCTACGGCCCGCCTCGCCCTCCGTACGGGCCGCCTGGGCCGTACGGTCCGCCTCGTCCTCCCTACGGGTACGGCCCCCCGCAGGCGCAGCGCCCGCCGATCAGGTTCTCCGAGGGGACGCACAGGCTCCACTGGGCGACGGCCCCGCTGCGCGCTTTCATCTTCCTCATCATCTACTTCGTCCTTCTGGGCTTTCCCCTGCTGCTGACCCAGACGAACAGTGGCGTAACCCTGGCGCTCACGCCGGAGGTCCTGTTCCGGTTCATCATCGTGACCGTCCCTATGGGTTTGGTCGCGGTGGTGACGGGGCTCTGGACGTGGCTGTCGGTGCGTTTCCACGTCGACAACGACGACCTCGTCGTCGAAACCGGCATTCTGCGGAAAAACAAGCGCCGCATCCCCCTCTCGCGCATCCAGGCCATCGACCTGGTTCGCCCTCTGGTGACGCGAGTGTTCGCTCTGGCAGAAGTGCGAGTGGAACTGGCCGGAGGTGAGAAGAGCGAAATCGCACTCCGCTACCTGGGACGGCACTCGGCACAACAGTTGCGAGCCGAACTTCTCGCGCGCGCTGCGGGCCTGCCGGGTCACACACCAGAGGCGCCCGAACGGCACCTGTGGCGCGTCCCGTTCGGTTCGCTGCTCGGGTCGCTGGTCGTGCGGCTCCCTGTACTCGGGACGGTGCTGCTCTTCATCGCGTCCCTCATCTTCTTCGTCCTGTACGCCGAGGGCGGGATCCTGGCCGTCACCATCCCCGTGCTGCTCGGCCTCATCCGGGCCGTCGCCGCGCCTCTGGTGATGTACGCCAACTTCACGGTCGCCATGTCGCCGGACGGAATCCGCCTGCGCTACGGGCTGCTGGAGACCCGGATGCAGACGCTCCCGCCGGGCCGCGTGCAGGCCGTGAGCATCGTCGAACCGGCGATCTGGCGCAGCCTCGGCTGGGCCCGCGTCGACGTCACCGTCGCCGGTTACGCGGGCGAACGCCAGGCCCTGTCGTCGACCCTGCTGCCCGTCGCACCTCGACACGTCGCAATGCACCTCGTCTCCCAGGTCTTCCCGGGGACGGACGTCGACGCCGTGCCCCTCGTCCCCGCGTCCTCCAAGGCCGTGGCCATCGACCGGGCGGACGGCGCCGGCACCGACGACGTGGTCTTCGTGTCCCGGCACGGATGGCCGTGCCGCCGCACGGACGTGATCGCCCACGCGCGCGCGCAGAGCGTCCGCCTGACGGCGAACGTCTTCCAGCGCCTGCTCGGCCTGGCCACCGTCCACGTTGACGCGCCCCCCGGCCCGGTCCAGGTCGCCGCGGCGGACCGCGATCTGGGCGAGGCACGCGCGATCGTCGACTCCACCGCCGGCCGAGCCACCGCTGCCCGCCGCGGTGGCGGCGGAGACCCCACCCACTGGGCCCGCTGACGCCGTCGGAAAGGCCGTCGCGGCCGGGGCGCGTTCGGTGACCAGCCCGACGCTGCCGCTCAGGAGGCCATGGCCTACGTCCAGCGCACCCTGCGCAAGAGCTTCAGGGCGGCTGATCCAACCCAGCCTGGCCTGGACTGACAGACGGGACCGCACGGCGCCTGTTCCAGGAGGGTGAGGCGCTCGCCAATGCCTCGGTGACCTCCGAAGACATCAACCGGGAAGCTACTTGCGGGCCAGACGCCGAGAACACGGTGCGATGCGCTGCCTCTCCTCCCGGACGCCGGCGTGATCAACCACTCGCGGCCGTTTTCCACAGAATCACGTTCTAGTTCCATGCCCGTCCCGCCTGAACGACGATGAAATCCGTCGGTCCGCCCGAGGGGGCGGGCGGGCTGACGCCTCGCCGGACCACGCGCCTCCGCGATGCTCGGCCGTTGATCAACGATCGTCGCAAAAGTTTCGAGAATGCTGGGGCAGAGACATGGCCGCTGTTGGTCTGTGGTCAACGGTTGTCGTCGAATTTGGGGATGCGCTGGGTTGTTGGAGCAGCGCCCTCTCGATGTTTGTTCGCCACCGGTATTCGGCAGGACGGCGAAGTTCTCGACGGCGAGCTCCGGACGGCGGGTCTCGCACCTGACTGCTTTCCAGGCAGGTCACCGCACTCGCCCCTGGCCTGCTGGGCGGGGGCGATGGCGTGTGCGTCGCGCGTGGGGTTGAGGGATGGCTTGAAGGGCGAGGTGCTTGGCGCGAAATCGCGCTGAGGGGGCTCGTCTTCATTGGTGGTGTCAACGGCCCTCTTCGGGCGGCGTCAGTGATAGGAGCGTGTTCTTGACGGGGTGATCAGGTCGGCGTACGTTCGACAAAGACTCGAAAAGCTTCGAAACAATTCGACGATTCGGGGTGATCGGAGGCCTGTGGTGAGACGTTTCCGGTATGTCCGCGTCCGGCGCCCGGTCGTGCGGGCAGGTGCGTTCTTGCGGTGTCTGAACGCGCTGTCTCCGATCGGTTGGGCGACGGCGGCCGTGATGCTCACGGCGGCGCTCGTGGCGGCCTCGCTCGTGGTTCCCGTTACTGGTGCGGACGGCGCGCCTCGCGCTGCGGGCGGGCCGGCCGCCCCGAAGATCAGCGGGCACTGGGTGGACAGCTGGGTATCGATGCCACAGCTGACGGAGCCCGGCAACATGCCGCCGCCCCCGTTCACCCAGGACGACAAGGTCTTCGAGGACGCGACCTTGCGGCAGACCATCCGCGTCTCGCTTGGTGGCCGGAATGTGCGCTTGCGGTTCTCCAACGCGTTCGGCGGTGCGGCGCTCCCGATCTCCAAGGTGTCGGTCGCGCTCCCGGACGGCGGGAAGGCGGGCGTCAGCGCGATCGAACCGGGGTCGTCCCGGCCCGTGACCTTTCATGGCCGGTCCGCACTGACCATCCCCGTCGGCGCCCAGATGGTGTCCGACCCGCTGACCTTCCCGGTGGCGCCTCGGTCGATCCTCACGGTGACCGTCTACCTGGCGGACGGCCAGGCCTCCACCGACATCACGTCCCATCCCGGCTCCAGGACCACGTCGTACATGCTGGCCGGGGACCACACCGCGGACACCGACATGCCAGGCGCGACGTCCACCGACCACTGGTACTTCCTCAGCGGCCTCGAAGTATGGGCTAAGCCCTCCGCGGCGGCCGTGGCGGTCCTCGGGGACTCCCTCACCGACGGACGGGGTTCCACGACGAACATGAATGACCGCTGGCCGGACCAAGTCCTCGACCGTCTTCAGTCCCACCCGTCCACCAGCGGGATCGCCATCGTCAACCAGGCGGCGGGCGGCAACCGCGTCCTCAATGACGGGCTCGGTCCCAACGCTCTCGCCCGCCTGGACCGCGACGTGCTGGCCCAGAGCGGAGTCGAATGGCTGGTCGTGTTCGAGGGGGTGAACGACATCGGCACCGCCCAGGCCACACCGGCAGCTCAGAAGCAGGTGGCCGACGACCTCATCATGGCTTACGACCAGATCATCGTCCGTGCACACGCGCAGGGCATCCGTGTCCATGGGGCGACGCTCACACCGTTCGGGGGCAATACCGGTTATGACGACCCCGACGGCTACCGCGAGAAGGCCCGCCAAACGGTCAACGCGTGGATCCGCACCAGTCGCCGCTTCGATGCCGTGATCGACTTCGATCGCGCGACCCGCGATCCTTCAGACCCGAGGAGGCTGCTGCCGTCCTACGACGTCGGCGATCATCTGCACCTGAACCCGGCAGGCTACAAGGCCATTGCTGACGCTGTTCCAGCCTCTCTCTTCCGGCAGAGGCCGCTGTCACCAACCTTCGGCTTCAACTGACCGCACCGCGAGCCCACGCATGAGCCCACCCGCCTGGGCCCCGCCGAGTCGACCCCGTCCACGCCCCGGTCAGGCCCGTTCAGGCCCGACGACGTCAGGAGGACGCGAACGCACGAGGGCCGCGGTCGTGGGGAGGTCAGGAATCCCGGGCCGTGGGTCAGCACGAACGCGCCGGTCGCCGCGGACGTCCGCCGAGTAGTGGGAGCAACCATGGCATGGACGCCGCGGCGGCCGGTGTACGGGCCGCAGGTGATCTCCGACACCTGCGGTTGAGGTCGCTGTCTGGGGGGCCGGGCTGGTGCCCGGACCGGAGGCGGCCAACACCGGGGAGTGGTGGCGCGCGGACCTCCGGACGCTGATCGGGCATGGGAACGCGCAGTCGGTGGCCCGGGTCCTGTCGGCGGTGATGCGGATCTTGTCAGCGGTGTCGCTGGACGGGACGGTGGACGGATGGTGGACGGGGTGCGGCTGCTGGCGCTGGACGGTGTTGCGCGTTGTGGACGAATGGCCGAGCGGTCGCTGAAGTGCGCGCCCGGCGGGTCGGGGTGACGGGGAGTGCCTCGTTCGGATCCGTTGCATGGTTTTGCTGTGGATAAGTCCGTGATGCGAAAATCGTCAGATCATGAGCGATTTGGACTATGACCCCTGGTCCCCCGCGTTCGTGGCGGACCCATACCCGGTGTTCGAGCGGCTTCGCGCCGAGCGTCCTGTGTTCTTCCACGAGCCCACCGGCCAGTGGGTGATCAGCCGGTACGAGGACGTCAACGCGCTGCTGCGGGACCGGCGGCTCGGCCGCTCGTACCTCCATATCGCCGGCCATGAGGAGTTCGGCCAGCCCCCGGAAGCCGACTTCCTGAAGCCGTTCTGGGATCTCATCCGCGCCGGGATGCTGGACGTGGAACCGCCCACCCACACGAGGTTGCGCCGTCTGGTGTCCAAGGCGTTCACGGCGAGGATGGTCGAGGGCCTGCGTCCGATGATCAGGCGCCTCGCCGGCGAGCTGGTCGGAACCCTCGCGGACAAGGGCGGCGGCGACCTGCTCGCCGAGGTCGCCGAGCCGCTGCCGGTGAACGTGATCGCCGAGATGCTCGGCGTCCCCGTCGAGGACCGCCACCTGCTGCGCCCCTGGTCGGCCGACATATGCGGCATGTACGAGTTGAACCCTTCCGAGGAGGCGCAGCGGACCGCCGTCCGCGCCGCCGTCGAGTTCTCCGACTACCTGCGCGCCCTCGCCCGCACCCGCCGGGACGAGCCCCGCGACGATCTCATCACCGCCCTCGCCCAGGTCGTGGACGAGGGCGACCGGCTCACCGAGGACGAGCTGATCGGCACCTGCGTCCTGCTGCTCAACGCCGGGCACGAGGCGACGGTGAACGCGACCGGGAACGGCTGGTGGTCGCTGTTCCGCAACCCGGGCGAGCTGGAGCGGCTCCGGGCCCGTCCGGACCTCGTCCCCACGGCCGTCGAGGAATTGCTGCGCTACGACACCCCGGCGCCGATGTTCGAGCGGTGGGTCCTGGAGGACATCACGGTCGCGGGTGTCGACATTCCCCGCGGTGCCGAGGTGGCGCTGCACTTCGCATCCGCCAACCGTGACCCGGACGTGTTCGCTGAGCCGAACCGTCTCGACCTGGAACGCGACCCCAACCCGCACATCACCTTCGGACTCGGCATCCACTACTGCCTCGGTGCGCCCCTGGCACGCATCGAACTCGCCGAGTCCTTCGGCACGTTGCTCCGCGTGGCGCCCGGCCTCCGCCTGTCCGAAGAGCCGACCTGGAAGCCCGGCTACGTCCTGCGAGGCTTGCAGGCCCTACACGTGGAGTGCTGACCGTGGCTCTGCTCGTCGGTGACGTTTCGCAGGCGTGAGCACGCCTGCTTCGAGCGACCGACGATGCCAGCCGGCCCGCCTGGGGTCGGCCTGGGTGAGCAGGGTGGGGTCACAGGTGGTGTGCACGGCGTGCGGCCCTGGCTCGTGACCCAAAGTGGTGTCTCGGCGGCGTCGTGGGCGGTGGCTGTTGTGTGTTGAGGGGTGGAGGCCGTCTATCCCCGTGGGCCTTACGGGTGGGGTTGGGGCTCGGGGGTGAGGGTGGGTGGGATGGGGATGTCGACCGCCTGGGCCAGCCAGCCGAAGCTGCCCAGGCCGGAGGGGTCGGTCAGTTCGGCGTCCTCGCCTGCGTGGCAGAGGGCGGCGACGTAGGCGCGCGGGTCGCGGTGGGCCAGGTCCAGCGGTGGGCGCGTGCCGGACAGGCCTAGGGCGCGCAGGGCGTCGCGCTGGGTGGTCAGCAGGGTGGACGTCGCGCCGGCGCGCTCGCCCTCGGCGGCGCAGGAATCGAGCGCGACATGGGCGGTGACGTCGCATGAGCCGTCCGGGACGGCGGGGACGGTCGCGCCGTCGCGGTAGCCGGTCAGCGTCCCGTAGACCGGTCGTGTTTCTCGGAAGTGGGAGTAATCGATCGCGATCGCGAGGCCTCGCGAGAGGCGGCGCACCACCGAGGCCCAGGCGGCGCAGCGCGGGTGGCCGATCTCGGCGCGGTCGCCCGGTTCGCGGAGGGGCCACCAGCGTTCCAGCCAGTCGTTGTCCTTGTCCGACGGTGGCGGGCCGGGGCGTTCGGTGCCCGTGGACGGGTCGACCAGCACGGTCCGGACGCCGTCGGGGGTGTGCTCCACCACGTCCAGCGGGACGTTGTCGAGCCACTCGTTCGCCACGGCGAGGCCGGTGATGCGGGCGGGCAGGTCCGGGCGCCACTCGATGCCGGACGGCAGCTCCGCGGGGCGGGGCGCGATCTCCACCGCGACCGGGGCGAGCCGGGAGACCAGGTCGGCGGGTGCGCAGGCCAGGATGTTCCTCAGCAGGTGCCCGGACCCGGCGCCGATGTCGACCAGGTCGAGCCGGTCGGGGCGGCCGAGCAGGTCGTCGACGTCGACGAGGAGGCGGGTGATGGCGGCGGCGAAGCGCGACGAGGCGTGCACCGAGGTGCGGAAGTGCTCGGCGGGGCGTTCACCGCGACGGTAGAAGCCGTCCTCCCCGTACAGCGCCCGCTCCATCGCGGTCCGCCACGTCTGCCATCCGGAAACCAACGACGCCACGGTTGCGACGTTACCGTGGGCGACGCCGTCCCGGCCGCCATCCTCGCGGTGGACGCACGTCCGACCTGCGGCTGATCCCGGACGGATCCGCGCCTCCGTACTCTGTCGGCATGGTGGCGAGGGCATGGGAGTGGCTGCGGCGCAGGAAGCTGCTCGTCGACGGATTCTTCGCGCTTCCGGTCGTGTTGTTCGCCCTGCCGTCGATGCTGAGCGGAACCTCCGGTCTGGGCTCGGTGAGGTACGCGCTGCTGTCGGCGGCGCTGATCGGTCCGCTCGTGCTGCGCCGGACGTTCCCGCGCGCGGTGTTCGTCGCGGTCGTGGTCGTCTCGGGCGTGCAGTGCCTTGTCGGAGCGATCCCGGTCCCGGCGAACCTGGCGGTCCTGATGGGGCTGTACACGGTCACCGCGAACTGCACCTTCCGGTGGGGGGTCGCCGCGGTGCTGGTCGCCGAGACGGGCTCCGTCATGGCCACCATCCGGTATCCGGAAGGCGCCCAGGACCGCAGGTTCGCGTTCACGATGCTGACGGTCATGGTGGCGGGCGTGTACATCCTCGGCCTGCACATGCGGACGCGGCGCGCGTACCTGCGTTCGGTGGAGGAACGCGCCGCGCGGCTGGAGCTCGAACGCGACAACGAGGTCAGGATGGCCATGGCGGCCGAGCGCGCGCGGATCGCCCGGGAGCTGCACGACGTGGTGGCGCACAACGTCAGCGTGATCGTGGTGCAGGCGGACGGCGCGGCCTACGCGATCGACACCGATGTGCGGCGGGCGAGGCAGGCGCTCGACACGATCTCCTCGACGGGGCGGACGGCGCTGGCGGAGATGCGGCGGCTCCTCGGCGTCCTGCGCGAGACCGACGACGCCGGGGCGTTCGCGCCGCAGCCGGGGGTCGCGCAGCTGGACGACCTGGTCGAGCAGGTCCGCGCGTCCGGGCTGACGGTGGCCTACGAGGTCGAGGGGACGCCGGCGACGATGTCGGAGGGCCGCCAGCTCACGGTCTACCGCATCGTCCAGGAGGCGCTGACCAACACGCTCAAGCACGGGGGCCCGCGGGCGGACGTGTCGGTCCGGCTCCGGTACGCCGAGGACGCGCTGGAGATCCGCGTGGAGGACGACGGGCGTGGCGCGTCGGCGTCCGACGACGGGCGGGGCCACGGTCTCGCCGGCATGCGGGAACGGGTCGCCGTGTACGGGGGCAGCGTCCGCACGGGACCGCGCGCCGGAGGCGGGTTCGAGGTCGTCGCGTCGATCCCGGTGCGCGAGGAGGTTCCGGCATGACGAGCGCGAGGCGGGCCGCGTACTCCAGGATGTCCGCATGACGGTATGTGTGGGCTTTGTCCGCGGGAGGTCGGAGTGAACGTGGTGGACGCCGAGCCGGCGCCGCCGATCCGGGTCGTGCTCGTGGACGACCAGGAGCTGGTGCGGGCCGGGTTCCGGATGGTGCTGGACGCGCAGCCCGACATCGAGGTCGCCGGTGAGGCCGGGGACGGCGTGCAGGCGCTGGAGCTGCTGCGCGGCACGCGCGCCGACGTCGTGCTCATGGACGTCCGGATGCCGCGGATGGACGGGATCGAGGCGACGCGGCGGGTGGCGGCGGCCGGGTCGGGGCCGAAGGTGGTGATCCTGACGACGTTCGACCTGGACGAGTACGCGTTCGCGGCGATCAAGGCCGGCGCGGGCGGGTTCCTGCTGAAGGACGCGGGCCCGGCGCAGCTCATCGAGGCGATCAAGGCGGTGCACTCGGGGGACGCGGTGGTGGCGCCGAGCACGACCAAGCGCCTGCTGGACCGGTTCGCCGTGCACCTGCCGGATTCGGGTCAGGCCGCGAGCGCCGCGCTGGAGAGCCTGACCGACCGGGAGGGCGAGGTGCTGCGGCTCGTCGCGCGGGGGATGTCGAACGCGGAGATCGCGGGGAAGCTGTACGTCTCCGAGGCGACGGTGAAGACGCACATGGGGCGGATCCTGATGAAACTGAACCTGCGGGACCGGGTCCAGGCGGTCGTGTTCGCCTACGAGACAGGCCTGGTCAAAAGCGGCCAAAGAGGTCACTCAACGTAACGGCCTGGTCACTCGATGGCGACTTTTTGCATTCATCGTGACGTGGGGGATTGGTCTACCTAAGAGTAGCTGGGTAACTACCGTACGCGACGCCGTCCACATGGCGGACGTCGGCATCAGTCATACCGGGTCTCATGGCCCACGTACGGGAGGACACTCGTGATCAAGAAGCTTGCCGCCACCGGCATCCTCGGCCTCGCCGTCGCCGGCTCCGCTCTGGCCGCGACGCCCGCCTACGCGGCCGCCCTCGGTGGCGACGGCCACCACGGCAAGAAGCACCACGGCTCGTTCAACGACAACGAGACCGGCCCCAACGTCGGGCTCCTCAACGGGAACCAGGTCTTCGTGCCGATCTCCATCCCCGTCGACGTCTGCGGCAACGCCGTGGCCGTCATCGGCGGCGCCCAGGCGGGCTGCAAGGGCGGCGCGTCCGTCAACAACTGACGATCGCCCGTGCGGGCTTCGAGCCCGTGACCGAAGAGCGCCGGAGACCTGCCAGGTCTCCGGCGCTTTCGCATGCCCGGCCCGGAGCGGGGCGGACACCGGGACGGTCGGTGGCCGGGGGGACGCGGCCGTACGACTCAAGTCGTACGGAGGCGTCGCGGATAGCCGTGAGAGTGACGCGGAGCGTCGACGCCGGGTCGATGGCAGGGGCGCCGCGGATTCCTAGCGTGGAGCACGATCATCCACGACCAGAAGGAGTCACCGTGACCAGCACGTTCGCCGAACCGCCCCGGGGAGCCCCGGCCGCCGCGGTCCCGCCGGCCGTCACCGCCGAGGGCGTGTCGAAGGTGTACGGGTCCGGGGACGCGGCCGTGCACGCGCTGCGCGGGGTCAGCGTCGGGTTCGCCCGGGGCGCGTTCACCGCGATCATGGGCCCGTCCGGTTCCGGGAAGTCGACGCTGATGCACTGCCTCGCCGGGCTGGACACCGTCACCGGCGGGCGGATCGTGCTCGGCGACGCCGAGATCACCGGGATGGGCGACCGGCGGCTGACGCTGCTGCGCCGCGACCGCGTCGGGTTCGTGTTCCAGGCGTTCAACCTGCTGCCGACGCTCACCGCCGAGCAGAACATCCTGCTCCCCATGGAGCTGGCCGGGCGCAAGCCGGACCGGGCGTGGTTCGGCCACGTCGTCGACACCCTCGGGCTCCGCGACCGGCTCGGGCACCGTCCGAACGAGCTGTCGGGCGGGCAGCAGCAGCGCGTCGCGTGCGCCCGCGCGATCGTCGCCCGCCCCGAGGTGATCTTCGCGGACGAGCCGACCGGCAACCTCGACTCCCGCGCGGGCGCCGAGGTGCTGGGGTTCCTGCGCACCTCGGTCCGCGAGATGGGGCAGACGATCGTGATGGTCACCCACGACCCGGTCGCCGCCTCGCACGCGGACCGGGTGGTGTTCCTGCGCGACGGGGAGATCGTCTCCGAGATCGTCCAGCCGACCCCGGGCGCCGTCCTGGACCGGCTGAAGAGCCTGGGGGCCTGAGAGATGCTGCGGACGACCCTGGCGGGCCTGCGGGCCCACAAGCTGCGGCTGCTGCTGACGGCGGTCGCGATCACCCTCGGCGTCGGGTTCATCTCGGGGACGTTCGTCCTCACGGACACGATGGACAAGGGCATCTCCAAGACGTTCGCGAAGTCGGCCGACAAGGTGGACTTCGCGGTCGTCCCCAAGGGCGACGACCCCGAGGAGGGCGTCCCGGCCGACCTGCTCGGCAAGGTCAGGGCGCTGCCCGGCGTCACCGAGGCGCAGGGGGTGGTGCAGGGCGACGCCGCGCTGGTCGGCAAGGACGGCAAGGCGGTCGGCGACTTCCCCACCGCCGGCATGTCCGTGCCGTCGGGACGGCTGCTGCGCTACGACGTCGACAAGGGACGGCCGCCGTCCGGAGGCGGCGAGGCCGTCCTGGACACCGAGCTCGCCAAGCGGGAGGGCTACGGCGTCGGCGACACCGTGACCGTCCTCGACGGGAAGGACCGGCCGCACCGGTTCCGGGTCGCCGGCCTGGTCGACTTCGGCATCGACCAGGAGGCGAGCTTCCGCGGCGCCGTGGGCTTCGACCCCGCGACCGCGTTGCGGATGACCGGTGAGAAGACCTACCGCGAAATCGACGTCGCGGGCGGCGACAAGGCCGCGGTGAAGGCCGCCACGGGCGGCGCCTACGACGTGTTCACGGGCGAGGAGCTCGGCGCGCGGCTGGCGAAGGCGGCCGGCGCCGACACCAAGATCATCCGCACCGGGCTGCTGATCTTCGGGCTGGTCGCGATGCTCGTGTCCGCCCTCGTCATCTACAACACGTTCTCGATCCTGATCGCGCAGCGGATGCGGGAGATGGCGCTGCTGCGCTGCGTCGGCGCGACCCGCCGGCAGGTGTTCGGCGGCGTCCTGGTGGAGTCCTTCGCCGTCGGCCTGGTCGGCTCGCTGCTCGGGCTCGCCGCCGGCGTCGGCCTCGGCGAGGGCGCGCTCGTCGTGGTCAACCGGCTGAACGCCAGCGTGGCGGTCGCCGGGCCGTCCCTGGCGGTCCGCACGATCGTCGTCGGGCTGCTGGTCGGTGTCGTGGTGACCGTCCTGTCCGCGCTGCTGCCGGCCCGCGCCGCCACCCGCGTCGCGCCGGTCGCCGCGCTGCGCGCCGACCTGGAGCCGGGCAGCGGACGCTTCCGGCTCGGCTGGATCCGCACCGGGGTCGCCGTCCTGCTCGGCGCCGCCGGGCTCGCCCTCGGGACGCTCGGCTCGGTCGTCATGGAGAAGGGCGAGACCGCGATGTACGTGGTCGCGTTCGCCGGCGGCGTGTTCTTCCTCGCCGTGATCGCGGCGATGCCGGCGCTCGTCCGCCCGCTCGGGCGGCTCGCGGGCGCGGTCCCGGCCCGGCTCGGCGGCGTCCCGGGACGGCTCGCGGTGGCGAACGCGCAGCGCGCGCCCCGCCGCACCGCCACCACCACGATCGCGCTGACCGTCGGCGTCGGGCTCATGAGCCTGTTCGCGGTGGTCGCGGCGAGCGGCAAGGCGACGGCGTCGTCCCAGCTGGAGGAGCAGTTCCCCGTCCAGTTCCAGATCCGGACGCAGGACTACGAGGGGACCGTCCCGCACGCGCTCGCCGAGTCGCTGCGGAAGCGCCCCGAGGTCACCGAGGCCGTGGAGATGCGCCGCGAGGAGACCACGGTCGCCGGCGACGACGGCACCATCTCCACGATCACCCCCTCGGCGCTCGGCACGATTCTCAAGCCCGAGATGAAGCAGGGCACGCTCGCCGCCGCGCAGAAGCCGGGCACCGCGATGGTGGACGAGATGTCGGCCAAGGTGTCCGGCCGGGGCATCGGCCAGACCCTCCAGGTCAAGACGTCGCGGGGCACCGTCCCCGTGAAGATCACCGCGGTGTACCGGGAGGGGTCGAGCCTCAGCGGGATCATCGTTCCGGAGGCGGACTTCACCCGGTACTTCGGCGTCCGGGACCCGGCCGAGATCTACGTCAAGACCCGCGACGGCGTTCCCGCCTCCCAGGCCCGCAGGGCGATGGAGGACGCCGCGCGTCCCTACCCGGCCGCGAAGGTGGTGTCGTCCGCCGAGTTCGAGGAGTCGTTGAGCAAGGCGGTCGACACGGTGCTGATGGTCTTCGGCGGGCTGCTCGGCCTGGCGATCGTCATCGCGCTGTTCGGCATCGCGAACACGCTGACCCTGTCGGTCGTGGAGCGGACGCGGGAGTCGGCGCTGCTGCGGGCCCTCGGCCTCACCAAGCGCCAGCTCCGCCGGATGCTGTCGGTCGAGGCGCTCGTCATGGCCGTGATCGGCGCGTTCACCGGGGTCGTGCTCGGCATCGGGTTCGGGTGGGCCGCGACGAACGCGATGGCGACCGACTCGATCTTCGCGTTGCCCTACCTCCAGGTGACCGGGTTCGTCGTCCTCGCCGGCGCCGCCGGAATGATCGCCGCGGTGATGCCGGCGCGGCGCGCCGCGAAGACGTCCGTCGTGGAGTCCCTCGCGCATGACTGAATGGGGGGCGGGGTGACGATCGTCACCCACCGGACCGCGCGGCCGGGTCCCGCGGGTAGCCTGGTGCGCGCACGTCCGGTACCTACCTGAGGACTGGAACGAAACCGATGGACCCAGAGGTCACGCCCTCTTCCGGCACGCCCGGAAACGGGCCGGGCTCTTCCGGGGGGACGGCCCCCCGCACCCCCCGGAAGAGCGAGGAGACACCTGCGGAACGGCCCGCGCGCCTCGCGGTCGGCGTCGTCGGCGCCGGCCGCGTCGGCACGGCGCTCGGCGCCGCGCTGTCGCGCGCCGGCCACCGCGTGGTCGCCGCCGCGGCCGTCTCCGAGCGGTCCCGGGCACGCGTCGAGGAACGGCTCCCCGGCGCGGCGACGGCCCCGCCGCAGGACGTGGTCGCCGCCGCCGACCTGGTGCTGCTGACCGTCCCCGACGACGCGCTGCCCGAGCTCGCCGGCGGCCTGGTCCCGGCGGGCGTCCCGGTCACGGGCAAGCTCGTCATGCACACCAGCGGACGGTACGGAACCGCCGTCCTGGACCCGCTCACCCGCGCGGGGGCCCTGCCGCTGGCCCTGCACCCGGTGATGACCTTCACCGGACGCCCGGACGACGTGAACCGGCTCACCGGCATCTCGTTCGGCGTCACCTCGCCCGAGCCGCTGCGCCCGGTCGCCGAGGCCCTCGTCCTGGAGATGGGCGGCGAGCCCGTCTGGATCACCGAAGAGGCCCGCCCGCTCTACCACGCGGCGCTCGCCGGCGGCGCGAACCACCTGGTCACGCTGGTCGTCGAGTCGATGGACCTGCTGTCGCGCGCCGGCGTGGCCGAACCCGGCCGGATGCTCGGCCCGCTCCTCGGCGCCGCGCTCGACAACGGCCTGCGCCTCGGCATCGACGGCCTCACCGGCCCGGTCGCCCGCGGCGACGCCGGCACCGTCGCCGACCACGTCGCCGAGCTGGCCACCGTGTCGCCGGAGAGCCGCCGCGCCTACGTCGCGCTCGCCCGCCTGACCGCCGACCGGGCGCTCGGCGCCGGACTGCTCAAGCCCGAGGACGCCGAACGGCTCCTCGAAGCGCTGGCCGACTGACCCCCAGGGAGGTTTGGTGATCATCGCGAGGACGCGGGAGGAGCTGGCCGAGGCCCGTTCCCGGGCGGAGGGCACGCTCGCGTTCGTCCCGACCATGGGCGCGCTGCACGAGGGGCACCGCTCACTGATCCGGCAGGCCCGCGGCCTGGCGGACGCGGTCGCGGTCAGCATCTTCGTCAACCCGCTCCAGTTCGGCCCCGGCGAGGACTTCGACCGCTACCCGCGGACGTTCGAGACCGACATCGAGGCCTGCGAGGCAGAAGGCGTCGACGTCGTCTTCGCGCCCGGCCGCGAGGTCATGTACCCGGACGAGCCGCAGGTCACGATCAGATCGGGCCCCATGGGCGAGGTCGTGGAGGGCGCCACGCGCCCCGGCCACTTCGACGGGATGCTCACGGTCGTGCTGAAGCTGCTCAACCTCGTCCGCCCCGACGTGGCGATCTTCGGGGAGAAGGACGCGCAGCAGCTCGCGATGATCCGCCGGATGGTCGCCGACCTGAACGTGCCCGTCCGGATCGTGGGCGGCGCGACCGTCCGCGAGCCGGACGGCCTGGCGCTGTCGAGCCGCAACCGGTACCTGTCCGCCGCCGAGCGCCGGACGGCCCTGGCCCTGTCGCGCGCCCTGCGCGCCGGGGCGGACGCCGTCCCCGCCGGCCCGGACGCGGTGCTGGCCGCCGCGGGCACCGTCCTCGACAAGGCGGTCTCCGCCGACCCGCCGCTGGCCCTCGACTACGTGGTCCTCGTCGACCCCTCGACCTTCATCCCGGTCACGCCGTCCTACACCGGCCCGGCCGTCCTCGCCGTCGCAGGCCGCGTCGGCTCCACCCACCTGATCGACAACATGTCCCTCCATTTCGGCAAGGAGCGCTGATGTTCCGGACGATGTTCAAGTCGAAGATCCACCGAGCGACGGTCACCCAGGCCGACCTGCACTACGTCGGCTCGCTCACCATCGACCAGGACCTGATGGACGCCGCGGACCTCCTCCCCGGCGAGCAGGTCTCCGTCGTGGACATCGACAACGGCGCCCGCCTGGAGACCTACCTGATCGCCGGCGAGCGCGGCTCCGGCGTCATCGGCATCAACGGCGCCGCCGCCCGCCTCGTCCAGCCCGGCGACCTGGTCATCATCATCAGCTACGCCCAGATGACCGACGCCGAGGCCCGCGACTTCACCCCCTCCGTCGTCCACGTCGACCGCTCCAACAAGATCATTTCCTTGGGCGACGACCCCGCCGAACCCGTCCCCGGCACGAAGACCACCCGCGGCGACCTGATCCGCAACTGACCCGGTCCGCCCTCCGGGGGCGGTGAGAGGGGGGCGGTCGCGAGCGCGATCCGGGGTTAGGGTCATAATGACGAGAACCGACCCCGGAGGAGGGCTCGTGATCCCTTCCGTTCTCCACGCCCCCGCACCCGGCTGGACCCGCGACACCGACGTCGTCGTGATCGGGTCCGGCATCGCCGGGCTGGTCGCCGCGCTGCGGTGCCGCCCGCACGGGCGGGTGCTGCTCGTCACCAAGGCACTGCTCGACGCGGGATCGACCCGCTGGGCGCAGGGCGGCATCGCCGCCGCGCTCGACCCCGACGACACCCCGCAGGAGCACCTCGCCGACACCCTCACCGCCGGGGTCGGGCTGTGCGACGAGGACGCCGTCCGGGCGCTCGTCACCGAGGGACCGGACGCGGTCCGCGGGCTGATCGAGCTCGGCACCGCGTTCGACCGCTCCGGCGGCGACCTCGAGCTCACCCGCGAGGGCGGCCACCACCGGAGGCGCATCGCGCACGCCGGCGGGGACGCGACCGGCGCCGAGATCAGCCGGGCCCTGCTCGCCGCGCTCAAGGACTCCGGCGTCGAGGTGATCGAGCACGCGCTGGTCCTCGACCTGCTGAAGGACGCCGCCGGGCGCGCGGCCGGGGTCACCCTGCACGTCATGGGCGAGGGGCAGCCCGGCGGCGTCGGCGCCGTCCGGTCCCGGGCCGTGGTGCTCGCCACCGGCGGGCTCGGGCAGGTGTTCTCCGCGACGACGAACCCGGAGGTGTCGACCGGCGACGGCGTCGCGCTCGCGCTGCGCGCCGGGGCCGAGGTGACCGACCTGGAGTTCGTCCAGTTCCACCCGACGGTGCTGTGGCTCGGCCGCGGCGCGACGGGCCAGCAGCCGCTGATCTCCGAGGCCGTGCGGGGGGAGGGGGCGCGCCTCGTCGACCGCGACGGCGAGCGCTTCATGGTCGGACGGCACGAGCTCGCCGAACTCGCCCCGCGCGACGTCGTCGCCAAGGGGATCACGAACCGGATGGCCGAGACCGGCGCGTCCTGCATGTTCCTCGACGGGCGGCACTTCGGCGCGGCGATGTGGGAGCACCGGTTCCCGACCATCCTCGCCGCGTGCAGGCACCACGGCATCGACCCGGTGACGGAGCCGATCCCCATCGTCCCCGCCGCGCACTACGCCAGCGGCGGCGTCCGTACGGACCTGCACGGCCGCACGTCCGTCCCGGGCCTCTACGCCTGCGGCGAGGTCGCGTGCACGGGCGTCCACGGCGCCAACCGCCTCGCGTCCAACTCCCTTCTCGAAGGGCTCGTCTTCGCCGCCCGGATCGCCGGCGCCCTCGTCCAGGACCTGGCCGATACCGGCCCTGCGACGCGTTCGACCGGCGAGGCGGCCGGCGGTGCGGCGGGCACGTCCAGGACGTCCGGTGGGACGGTGCCGGGCCGGACGCCGGGCGAGGGCGTGGCACGCGGCGGCTCGGCCGGGAGCGGGCTGCTCGCGGGCGGGCTGCGGGAAGAGATCCAGCGCGTGATGACCTCCTACGCGGGCGTGCTGCGGGGAGCCGAAGGGCTGGAGCGGGCGGCGGCCGAGCTCGACGCGCTCGGCGGCGGGCACGCCGAACCGGGGGTGGGGGCCTGGGAGGCCACCAACCTGCACACCGTCGCGTCCGCGATCGTGGCGGCGGCGCGGCGGCGGGAGGAGACGCGCGGGAGCCACTGGCGCGAGGACTTCCCCGAGCGCGCGGACGGGACGTGGCGCGGCCACCTCGTCACCCGGCTGGCGGGGAACGCCCTGACGACCACCTACGAACCCGTGGAAGGAAAGCGCTCATGACACCGGAACTCTCCCAGGCGCTCGCCGCCGCCGGGCTCGATCCACAGGCTGTGGAAAACCTCGTCCGGACGGCGCTGGCCGAGGACGGCGAGGTCGACGTCACCAGCACGCCGATCTTCGCACCGGAGGACACCGCCGCCGGGGACCTCCGGGCGCGGCAGGACGGCGTCGTCGCCGGCGTCCCGGTCGCGTGCGTCGTGTTCGAGGCCCTGGACGTGGCGTACGAGACGAGGGTCGAGGACGGGGACCGGGTCGTCCCCGGCCAGGTCCTCATCTCGGTCAGCGGGGCGACCAGGGCCCTGCTGCGGGCCGAGAGGACGGCCCTGAACCTGCTCACCCACCTGTCCGGAATCGCGACGGCCACCCGGCAGTGGACCGACGCCATGGAAGGCACGAAGGCCAAGGTCCGCGACACGCGCAAGACCCTGCCCGGCCTGCGCGCCCTGCAGAAGTACGCCGTCAAGTGCGGCGGCGGCGTCAACCACAGGATGGGCCTGCACGACGCCGCGCTCATCAAGGACAACCACGTCGCGGCGGCCGGAGGCGTCACCAAGGCGTACGAGGCGATCCGGGCGGTGTACCCGTCCCTGCACATCCAGGTGGAGTGCGACACCCTCGCGCAGGTCGAGGAGGCTCTGGCGGTGGGCGCGACGAGCATCCTGCTGGATAACATGACCGACGCCGAGATGGCCGAGGCGGTGCGCCTCGCCGCGGGGCGGGCGGAGTTCGAGGCCAGTGGTGGCCTTACCCTGGAGCGGGCCCGAGACGTCGCCGTGACCGGGGTGGACTACCTTGCCGTCGGCGCGCTGACGCATTCGGCGCACGTGTTCGACATCGGCCTTGACTTCTCCTGACCAGCGGGGACCGGATGCTGCTCACCATCGACGTCGGTAACACCCAGACCGTCCTCGGCCTCTTCGAGGGCGACGAGGTGATCGAGCACTGGAGGATCAACACCGACCCCCGGCGGACCGCCGACGAGATCGCGGTCGTCCTGCAGGGCCTCGTCCAGCAGAGCCCCCTGCTGGCGGAGACCGACATCAGCGGCATCGCGCTGTGCTCCACGGTCCCGTCCGTCCTGCACGAGATGCGGGAGATGTGCCGCCGCTACTACGGCGACGTGCCCGCGGTGATCGTGGAGCCCGGCGTCAAGACGGGCGTCCCCGTCCGGATGGACAACCCCAAGGAGGTCGGTGCCGACCGCATCGTGAACGCGCTCGCCGCCGTCCACACCCACGGCGGCCCGGCGCTCGTCGTCGACTTCGGCACCGCCACGACGTTCGACGCCGTCTCCGCCAAGGGCGAGTACGTGGGCGGCGCGATCGCCCCCGGCATCGAGATCTCGATCGACGCGCTGTCCTCGCGCGGCGCGCAGCTCCACAAGATCGAGCTGGTCCGGCCGCGCAGCGTGATCGCCAAGAACACCGTCGAGGCGCTCCAGTCCGGGATCATCTTCGGCTTCGCCGGGCAGGTGGACGGCATCGTCGAGCGCATGTCCGAGGAGCTCGCCGAGGAGCCCGAGGAGGTCACGGTCATCGCCACCGGCGGCCTCGCGCCGCTCGTGCTGGAGGAGTCCCGCAGCATCGACGTGTTCGAGCCATGGCTCACCCTGATCGGCCTGCGCCTCATCTACGAGCGGAACACCCCCTGACGGCCGCCGCGACACCCGGGCCGATCGGGCGCAAGTCGTTCGCGGCGCACCGGACGGCCTGGATAGCCTTGCGATGTGAGTGACGAGACCTTCGACGAGCTCCCGGAGCAGATGCGTGTGCGCCGGGAGAAGCTCGACCGGCTCCGCGAGAGCGGGATCGACCCCTACCCGGTGACCTTCCCGCGCACGGCGACGATCGCCGAGATCCGCGAGAAACACGGCGACCTGGAGCCGGGCACCGAGACGGGCGAGAAGGCCGGCGTCACCGGGCGCGTCATGCTGATCCGCAACACCGGCAAGCTCTGCTTCGCCACCATCCGGGACGGATCCGGCGACCTCCAGGTCATGCTGTCGCTGGCCAAGGTCGGGCAGGAGCAGCTCGACTTCTGGAAGCGCGAGGTCGACCTCGGCGACCACGTCGGCGTCGAGGGCGAGATCATCACGTCCCGCCGCGGCGAGCTGTCGGTCATGGCGGACCGGTTCGCGATCACCTCCAAGTGCCTGCGGCCGCTGCCGGAGAAGCACGCCGGGCTGACCGACCCGGAGGCCCGGGTCCGGCAGCGGTACGTCGACCTGATCGTCAACGACGAGGCGCGGACCATGGCGCGCATCCGCAGCGCCACCGTCCGCGCCGTCCGCGACTTCTGGCACGACGAGGGCTACCTGGAAGTCGAGACGCCGATGCTGCAGCCGATCCACGGCGGCGCCGCGGCGCGTCCGTTCACGACGCACATCAACGCCTACGACATGGACCTCTACCTGCGCATCGCGATCGAGCTGTACCTCAAGCGGCTCGTCGTCGGCGGCATCGAGAAGGTCTTCGAGATCAACCGGAACTTCCGGAACGAGGGCGCGGACTCCACGCACAACCCGGAGTTCACGATGCTGGAGGCCTACGGGACGTACCTCGACTACAACGACATGGCCGACCTGACCCAGCGGATGTACCAGAAGGCCGTCGTGGCCGCGCTGGACACCACGGTGGTCGTTCACGACGGCACCGAGATCGACCTCGGGCTGCCCGAGTGGCCGCGGATCACGCTGTACGGGTCGGTGTCGGAGGCGCTCGGCGAGGAGATCACCCCGCACACGCCGATCGAGAGCGTGCGCAAGCTCGCGGACGCCCGCGAGGTCTCCTGGGACCCGAAGTGGGGGCAGGGCAAGCTCGTCCAGGAGATCTTCGAGGAGCTGGTCGAGCACACCCTCGTCCAGCCGACGTTCGTCATGGACTACCCGGTCGAGACGTCGCCGCTGACCCGCCAGCACCGCGAGGAGCCCCTCCTCACCGAGAAGTGGGACCTCATCGGGTTCGGGACGGAGCTCGGCACCGCCTACTCCGAGCTGATCGACCCCGTCGAGCAGCGCCGCCGCCTCACCGAGCAGTCGCTGCTCGCCGCGGGCGGCGACCCCGAGGCCATGCAGCTGGACGAGGACTTCCTGCGCGCCCTGGAGTACGCGATGCCGCCCACCGGCGGGATGGGCGCCGGCATCGACCGGATGATCATGGCGTTCACCGGCAAGGGGATCCGGGAGACGATCCTGTTCCCGCTGGTCAAGCCCGAATAGTGACCGGCAGGTCACGTAGGCCGCGCAGGACGAGGTCGTCCCGGTGGGCGAGATCGCCGGAGGCGAGGGCCACGTCGCGCTCGAACAGTTTCGCGAGAGCGACCTGGCCCTCCAGGCGGGCCAGCGGCGCACCGAGGCAGAAGTGGATGCCGTGCCCGAGCGACAGGTGCCTCGGTGTGTCGCGTCCCCCGGTGTAGCGCGTGAGCTGGACCGGCGGGTCGTAGCGCAGCAGCTCTTCCACGGCCGCCTGGACGTTCCCCGGCCGCGCGCGGAAGAGCTCCAACTGCGCGGGGTCGCGGAGCAGCGCCAGGGCGCCGTTCCCGATGAGGTTCGCGGTCGTCTCATGGCCCGCCACGAGCAGCAGGACGCACGTTGCGAGGAGTTCCTCTTCGGAAAGGGCGTCTCCGCCGTCAGAGACGCTCACAAGGGCGCTCAGGAGGTCGTCCCGGGGCTCGGCCCGGCGCCTGGCGGCCAGGTCCCGGAAGTACGCGGCGAACTCCTCGCGCGCCTCGTCCCGCCGGGCGATCTCGGACGCGGGCAATGGAATCAGCAGCGGCGGGGACTCCGCTAAGCGCTTTCCCGGATCACGAGTTCGGGCCGCTGGACGACCTGGCGGTGCTGGTGGGACGCGCCCTCGCCGACCTCGGCCATCGCCAGCTCGGCCGCCTCCCAGCCGAGCTCGCGGCGCGGCTGGCGGACGGTGGTCAGCGGGACGGCGGCGCTCGCGGCCAGCTCGATGTCGTCGTAGCCGATCACCGCGATGTCCTCGGGGACGCGGACCCCGAGCCGGGTCAGCTCGTTGATCAGCCCGATGGCCAGCAGGTCGTTGGCGCAGAACACGCCGTCGGGCCGCGGGGACATCGCCATGATCTGGTGCGCCGCCGCCTGCCCCTCGGTCGGGCTGAGGGCGTCCTGGACCAGCGTTCGCGGCCGCCCCAGACCCGCCTCGACGATCGTTCGGGCCGCGCCGTCGCGGCGCTCGACGCAGGGCTGCGGCTCCGGGACGCCGGTCACGAACGCGATGCGCTCGCGGCCTATGCCGAGCAGGTACGCGGCGGCGATCTCACCGCCGGCGACATGGTCGACCTGGGCGGAGCAGGTGTCGGACGACGCGCGGTCGATGAGCACCACGCTCATGCCGGTCGCCCGCAGCCGGGAGATGTCCCCCGACCCCATCCCGACCGGGATGATCAGGACGCCCGCGGCGCGCTGCTCGACCAGGAGGTCCAGCGACCGGCGCTCCTTGGCGGCGGAATGGTCGCTGGACAGCCAGAGGGCGTCGTGGCCGGCCGCGTTGAGCGCGGCCTCGGCGCCGCGCGCGACGTCGGTCGCGTACGGGTTGGTGAGGTCCTCGACGACGATGCCGAAGGCGCGGCGCGGCTGGTCGTGGAACTCGCCCGCGGTCCGCTCGGGGCCGCGGCGGAGCCGCCGCGCGGACTCGTTCCGGACGAATCCGAGCTCCTCGATCGCCGCGCGAACACGGTCACGGGTAGCTTCGGCCACGAGGTCTGGCCGGTTTAGGACATTCGAAACGGTCCCAACTGAGACTCCAGCCCGCCTCGCGACTTCGCGAATACTGGTCTGTGGCAACTCGCTCCTCGTCCCGCTCCGTGGAAGTTTTCCCAGGTAGTGGAGTTTTTCACGGCGTCGCGCAGAATGCACGGTCACGGACCGTGGCGAATCGTGCACATCCCGCCATCGTTGAACGCTTGACGGGCCGGATCCGGCCGCCTAGCGTTCCGAGCCGAAGCGTAGCTTGAAACGATTCACGATCTTCGTTCAGCAGGAGATCCGGTGACTTCGACGAGAAGGGGCGGGTACGGATGGCTGGCGACCTCATCCCGTCTCCCTCGGCAGGCCAACGACTGAATCGTCACCCGGAGTTCCCCCGTACACCCCCGCAATCGGCCAGGCGGCCACCTCCGGCCAAGCTCGCGAGACAGCAAAGGAAACCGATGATCTAAGTCCGGAAGGGCTCCGGACCCGGCAACCCAACGCGCGTACAGATCGAAACCCGTGCCTGTGCAGCGGACGGCTGCATCCCCGCGGTCATCACCACGGACGAGGGAGGACGGAGTGGAAACAGCCACACTCGCACGTCGTGGCACCGACGATTTCGGGCTGAGCGAAGAAGAGATCCGGCTGCTCGCCCAGATCGCCAGCGGTGTCACCGCCGATGTGGCGGCACGCAAGCTGGAGTTGAGCGCACGGACCTTGCGGCGCCGGTTGCGGACGATCTGCGACCGGCTGGAGGTCAACACCCCTATCGAGGCCGTGGTGTGGGCGGCCCGGAGGCAGCTCATCTAGCCGAACCCCCTGGCGCTCGTCTGGGGACGGCGAGCGCATCGGCGACCAGCGTCATCAAGGAACACAGCGTCATCAAGGAATCAGCCGGCACGTTCGAATCCCGTCCGACCCCGCGGCGGCGGCGCCGCGACCCCTGGCAGGTAGGTCCCTGCAGGAGGCGTCGCCGCGGACGGTGTTCGGGTGCCGATGGCGGTACCGATGGTTTTGGGCCGCCGGCGGTGCGGACCCGCGACCGGGTCAGGCGACCCGGACACCGCCGGCGAAGGGCCGTCCCGCCATGGGGGCGATCTTGACGACGTCCCCGGTCTGGGGGGCGTGCAGCATCTTGCCGCCGCCGACGTATATGCCCATGTGGTGCAGGTCGGCGTAGAAGAACACGAGGTCGCCCGGCTGCAGCTGGCCGCGCGACACGTGGGTGCCGGCGTTCCACTGGCTGCCGGTGTAGTGCGGCAGGTTGATGCCGACCTGCTTGTAGGCCCACATCGTCAGGCCGGAGCAGTCGAAGGTGCTCGGGCCCGCGGCGCCCCACACGTAGGGGCGGCCGATCTTGGTCATCGCGTACCGGAGCGCCTGCGCGGCCTTGCCGGTGCCGACGACGGGGAGCTTCGCGAGCTGGGTGGGGTCCTTGTCGACGAGCTTGCCGCGGACCTTCTCGTAGGTCCCGGTGACCTTCTTGCGCTGCGACTCCAGCTGCGTCCGCAGCTCCTTGACCTGCTTGGCGCGCGCCTCGGCGGACTTGCGGGCCCGCTGGGCGGACTGCATGGCCTGCATCAGGCCGAGCACCTGGGTGCTGTCCTGCTTGGCGAAGTAGTGGAGGGTCGCGGCCTGGTCGAGGACGGCCTGCGGGTCCTGGGAGGCGACGAAGGAGACCGTGGGGTCGGAGCCGCCCTGCATGTAGCTCGTCGCGGCGAGGGCGCCGACCTTCTGCCGGAGCTCCTCCAGCGACTTCTCCTGCCGCTCGGCGTTCTCCTTGGCGACCTTGGCCGCGCGCTGCGACTGGGAGAGCTTGACCCTCAGCCCGTTGTACTGCTCGGTCAGCTGCTCCAGCTGGTCGGCGAGCTTGAGCGCCTTGGCCCGGAGCTCCTTGGTGGACGGCTCGGGGTCGGCGTGGGCGACGGCGATCCTCTGCGGGGTGATCGCGTGCGGAGCGGCCGAGACGGCGATGAGCGCGCCGGCCACGACGGCCGCGCGGCCGCGAAATCGCGAAAGGGAAGCAGACCGCGATCGCTGCACGAATTCTCCTCTCCTCATCCGCCTACCGGGTTAGCTGACGGGTTGGGACCGGAGCAGCCCCTCCGCGAGCACGCCGGCATCTGCCGTGCGCTGCGGATTCACCCCTGACGGCGTCAGCCCAGGGGCGATCCCCCGAACGCTCCGAAAGTGGGTCCCCGGCTCCCCGGGGCGCTGGGTGCGGCCCGCGGACTCGGCGGTTCGGCCTCCGTTCTGCGGTCGGCCGATGTCAGCGATGGACACTAACGGAACCCGCATTGGATGCCAACCGGAACATGCGAAATCCCAGGTCGTCGCGATGGCGGGCGGGGGAACCACCGGTTCGGCACCCGTGGTCGGCGGCCGGGCGCCGGCGTTGGATAATCTCGCTTGCTTGTGGAAGTCGTGATCCGGCGGGCCCGCACCGCCGACGTCCAGGAAATCCGCAGGCTGGTCGATCTGTACGCCGGATCGGGGCGCCGCCTGCTGAAGAAGACGACCGTCAAGCTGTACGAGGACGTACAGGAGTTCTGGGTCGCCGAGGACGTCCAGCACGGGGCGCCGGGCCGCATCATCGGCTGCGGCGCCCTGCACGTGATGTGGGAGGACCTGGCGGAGGTCCGCTCGGTCGCCGTGGACAAGGGATACGGCGGGCGCGGAATCGGGCACCGGATCGTGACGCGCCTTCTCCAGACCGCCAGAGAACTCGGCGTCCGGAGGGTGTTCTGCCTTACCTTCGAGGTGGACTTCTTTGCCCGCCACGGCTTCGAGCAGATACTGGGGACTCCGGTTGCGCCGGAGGTGTACGAAGAACTTCTCCGCTCCTACGACGATGGCGTGGCAGAGTTCTTGGACCTCGACCGGGTCAAGCCGAATACGTTGGGCAACACCCGGATGTTGCTTCGCCTGGAGGACTGACCCAAATGAGCGATTCCCCTCACCGCGGGCGGCCTTACCGGCCCCAGCAGGGCCAGGGTTCGTACGGCCCCCCGCCCCCGTATCAGGCCCAGCAGAGGCAGCAACCCCAGCAGCAGTGGCAACAGCCCCAGCAACAGCAGTGGCAGCAGCCTCAGCAGCAGTGGGACCAGACTTACGAGGCCCCCTACGACGAGTACGGCGCCCATGGCGGTGGCGATCCGGTACTGGCCCCCATCTACCGGCGCGCGGGCGCACGGATCATGGACAACGCGCTCGTCGCGGTGTTCGGCTTCGCGCTCGTCCTTCCGGTGACGATCGGTGCTTTCGGCCTGGGCAAGCCAGGCAGCAAAACCGAGGACGAGGGGGGTGTGTGGAACTGGCCCATCATCTTCACCCTGTTCTGCGTCCTGTCCCTGCTCCCGTTCATCTACGAGGCCGTCCAACTGTCCATGTGGGGACGGACGCTAGGAAAGCGGGTCCTGGGGCTGGGAATCGTCCAGGCGCGTCCGGCAGGTAGCCCCCTGACGACGACGCAGGCGATCTGGCGGGCCGGCATCACCCACATCGGCTACCAGCTCGGCGTCTTCTTCTTCCTCGTGTTGGCGGTGATGGTGTGGGACTACGCCGCATACGGGATGGTGCTGGTCTGGGCGGGTGCGCTGATGGCCTACCTGTGGGCGATCTGGGACCAGCCCCTGCACCAGTCACTGCACGACCGCTTCGCCGGCACGCTCGTCATCGATGAGCGGGTCGCGTACGACGAGTACTCCGAGTACGCGGAGTAGGACCGCGATGGCGGTCCCGCTCGCCGAGCCAGGCCAGCGCCTCCTGGCACGTGTCGTCGACACGCTCGTCGTCGGCGTCCCCGTGATCCTCGTCGTGCGCGCGTTCGTCTCCGGCCCCGCGGTGGACGTCGTCGCTCCGCCCGTCCTCGCCGGATGCATGCTGGTGTACGAGGCCGTCCAGCTCGCCCTGTGGGGGCGGACGCTCGGCAAGCGCGTCGCGGGCATCGAGGTCGTCGCCGCGACGCGCCAGGAGGCCGATCAGCCGTCGCCAGGGGGTGCGGGGGACGCGGAGCCCGGCCCCGTGCCCTTGATTCCCGCGTCCGTGCCCGGATTCGTGCCCACGGCGGCCTCGTCGGGAGGCGAAGGCCCGGCCGGAGAACGCGGCGCGTCCGGGAAGCGCGCTCCCGCCGGCGCGCGCTTGGACGTTCTGCATGCCGTTGCCCGGGCCGCGGTCTATTCGCTGCCGATCGCGCTGCGCCCGATTCCCGTTCTCGGTCTGCTCGCGAGCATCTTCTGGGTCGGGAACGCGGGGATGCTGTTCGAAGGCACGCGCCGCCAGGCCGTCCATGACAGGCTCGCCGGGACGGTCGTGGTGAAACGGCCGGACTCCGATTCCCCGGCCTTCTGACGGCCTCTCCGAAGCGCCTGGAAGATCTTCCCGGCCGTCCCGCGGGCTCGTTCCGGTTACGGACCCGAATCGGAGTGGGATGTGTCTCGTCCCCGGACGCTCCCTCCGTTTGGAAGTTGCCCGCGCGCGCCGTTGCGGGAACGCCCTAGGCGTCGGTTGTTAGGCGGTAGTGGACTTACTTCGGTTGGGACGCCGTCTCACTCTGAACGGACCTTTCGCGCGACATGCCCGCCGCGAGGGGAGCGGAGCCGGGACGCGGCGCCGGCGGGTCTTGGCGCCCGGTCCAAGAAGTGGGACGGGCGGTGGGATTGTGCCTTGATCTCCCGATTTCAGATGAACCATGGCGGGCGGGTTCCGGGCGGCGGATCCCGGGCCCGCAACTTCCTCCGACCACGACATGGCAACAGATTTCGACGACGGGCCGTTCCTCGTTATCCCTCCACATCGGCCGGTCAGAGCCTGATCAGCCACGGCGCGCCACCGGCGCATTACCACCGGACGGCGGGCTTAGTGCGGTTACGGCGGGGTTAAACGGCAACAGCGGCGGCGCCGTCCCCAAACCCGAGCCAATCTGCGAACGACCCCGCAGGTCAGCGCGGTGGGCCGTGACGCGGGTCACGTCCCAAAACCTCGGTCCGGCCCGCCCGCGCCGGGAATTCATGGCGCCGGGCCGGCCGGTGCGTGCCCGCCCGCCGTCCGGTCCGCACCGGAAACGACGAGCCTGATTACGGCCGGTGCATGGCAAGGCGACTTCCCCGTCAGTGCCGGTTCATGGCCGGTAGGGCGACTTCGCGTCCGCGCCGGTTCATCTTGAGTGTTGGAATTGTCATCGGCGAAGTTCTCGGTATATCTTTGTCAACCGATTGAAGTTTGCTCCAGCCGAAAGGTCTGTCCCCATGGCACAGAAGGTTCAGGTGCTTCTCGTCGACGACCTCGACGGTGGCGAGGCGGACGAGACCGTAGCGTTCTCGATCGACGGCGCCTCCTACGAGATCGACCTCAGCGGCGCCAACGCGACGAAGCTGCGGGAATCGCTGCAGCCGTTCGTCGAGAAGTCCCGTAAGGCGGGCACGCCGTCGCGCCGCCGCCGGCAGCGGGGCGCGTCCAGCCGGGAGCGCAGTGCGGAGATCCGTGCCTGGGCCAAGAACAATGGCATCAAGGTGAATGAGCGCGGCCGGATCCCCGCCCACGTGATCGAGCAGTACGAGGCGGCCAACTGACCCGCCCGTCCTCCGCGGCCCGTCTCCGATCGTGAGACGGGCCGTTCGCTTGTGGCGTAGCGCGCGTGCGGTTCGGTGCGCCCCCGGTGAGGTACACAGGCCGCGCGGGTGGAAACTCCACCCCCATTCGGCACTCTCGGCCCGCGCCTAGACCTACCTGCGAAAAGCCCCCGTTCGCTTGGGGCGTAGCGGGAACATGACGCACCGATGCGGTAGTTGGATGAGACTGAACAGCGCATAGCTGGGGAACGTCTCCTGGTGGGAGTGCACCGGGCGGCCTCCTCGGGGCGGGCTAGCATGCGGAAGGACAGTTCCGGACGTTCCGGACTCTGCCCAACCGCTCTGTGAGGAGCGACGAGATGTTCGAGAGGTTCACCGACCGCGCGCGGCGCGTTGTCGTCCTGGCTCAGGAAGAGGCCAGGATGCTCAACCACAACTACATCGGCACCGAGCACATCCTCCTGGGTCTGATCCACGAGGGTGAGGGCGTCGCTGCCAAGGCCTTGGAGAGCCTGGGGATCAGCCTCGAGGCTGTCCGCCAGCAGGTCGAGGAGATCATCGGCCAGGGCCAGCAGGCGCCGTCGGGCCACATCCCGTTCACTCCGCGTGCCAAGAAGGTCCTTGAGCTGTCGCTGCGCGAGGCGTTGCAGCTCGGCCACAACTACATCGGTACCGAGCACATCCTGCTCGGGCTGATCCGCGAGGGTGAAGGCGTCGCCGCCCAGGTGCTGGTGAAGCTCGGCGCCGACCTGAACCGGGTCCGCCAGCAGGTCATCCAGTTGCTGCACGGCTACCAGGGCAAGGAGCCGGCCGCCTCCGGTGGCCCCTCGGAGTCGGCTCCGTCCACCTCCCTCGTGCTCGACCAGTTCGGCCGCAACCTGACGCAGGCCGCGCGGGAGGGCAAGCTCGACCCGGTCATCGGGCGGGACAAGGAGATCGAGCGGGTCATGCAGGTGCTGTCCCGCCGCACCAAGAACAACCCCGTCCTCGTGGGCGAGCCCGGCGTCGGCAAGACCGCCGTCGTCGAGGGCCTCGCGCAGAAGATCGTCAAGGGCGAGGTGCCCGAGACGCTGAAGGACAAGCAGCTCTACACCCTCGACCTCGGCGCGCTGGTCGCCGGCTCCCGGTACCGGGGCGACTTCGAAGAGCGGCTGAAGAAGGTCCTCAAGGAGATCCGCACCCGCGGCGACATCATCCTGTTCATCGACGAGCTGCACACGCTCGTCGGCGCGGGCGCCGCCGAGGGCGCGATCGACGCCGCGTCCATCCTCAAGCCGATGCTGGCGCGCGGCGAGCTGCAGACCATCGGCGCGACCACGCTGGACGAGTACCGCAAGCACCTGGAGAAGGACGCCGCGCTGGAGCGCCGCTTCCAGCCGATCCAGGTCGCCGAGCCGTCGCTGTCCCACACGATCGAGATCCTCAAGGGCCTGCGGGACCGCTACGAGGCGCACCACCGCGTGTCGATCACCGATAGCGCGCTCGTCGCCGCCGCGCAGCTCGCCGACCGCTACATCAGCGACCGGTTCCTGCCGGACAAGGCGATCGACCTGATCGACGAGGCCGGCTCGCGGATGCGCATCCGCCGCATGACCGCGCCGCCGGACCTGCGCGAGTACGACGAGAAGATCGCCGACGTCCGGCGCGACAAGGAGTCCGCGATCGACGCGCAGGACTTCGAGAAGGCCGCGGCGCTGCGCGACTCCGAGAAGCAGCTGCTCGGCCAGAAGGCGCAGCGGGAGAAGGAGTGGAAGGCCGGCGACATGGACGTCGTCGCCGAGGTCACCGACGAGCTGATCGCCGAGGTCCTCGCCACCGCCACCGGCATCCCGGTCTTCAAGCTGACCGAGGAGGAGTCGACCCGGCTGCTGCGCATGGAGGACGAGCTTCACAAGCGCGTCATCGGCCAGGAGGACGCCATCAAGGCGCTCTCCCAGTCGATCCGGCGTACCCGCGCCGGCCTGAAGGACCCGAAGCGTCCCGGCGGCTCGTTCATCTTCGCCGGCCCGTCCGGCGTCGGTAAGACGGAGCTGTCCAAGACGCTCGCCGAGTTCCTCTTCGGTGACGAGGACGCGCTGATCCAGCTCGACATGTCCGAGTTCATGGAGAAGCACACCGTCTCGCGGCTGTTCGGCTCCCCGCCCGGCTACGTCGGGTACGAGGAGGGCGGCCAGCTCACCGAGAAGGTGCGCCGCAAGCCGTTCTCGGTCGTCCTGTTCGACGAGATCGAGAAGGCCCACCAGGACATCTTCAACTCGCTGCTGCAGATCCTGGAGGACGGCCGCCTCACCGACGCGCAGGGCCGCGTCGTGGACTTCAAGAACACCGTCATCATCATGACGACGAACCTGGGGTCCAAGGACATCTCCAAGGGCGTCTCGATGGGCTTCGCCCGCCAGAACGACGAGCAGGGCTCGTACGAGCGGATGAAGGCGAAGGTGTCGGAGGAGCTCAAGCAGCACTTCCGCCCCGAGTTCCTGAACCGCGTCGACGACACGGTGGTGTTCCACCAGCTCACTCCGAAGGAGATCATCCAGATCGTCGACCTGATGATCGCCAAGGTGGACGAGCGCCTGCGCGACCGCGACATGGGCATCGAGCTGCGGCAGGAGGCCAAGGACCTGCTGGCCCTGCGGGGCTACGACCCGGTCCTCGGCGCCCGGCCGCTGCGCCGCACGATCCAGCGGGAGATCGAGGACAGCCTGTCCGAGAAGATCCTGTACAACGAGCTCAAGCCCGGCCAGATCGTGATCGTGGGCACCGAGGGCTTCGACCCCGAGAACAAGGACTCGGCGGAGAACGCCAAGTTCACCTTCAAGGGCGTGCCGAAGCCGTCGACCGTCCCGGACAGCCCGCCCCCCATCGAGGGCGCGGTCAACTTCAACAAGGACTGACGTCCCGCAAAGAGGCCCGCGGCGCTCCGCCGCGGGCCTCTTCGTCGTCTTGGGGCATCTCAGTCGGTCCGGTGAGATGTCGGAGGCGAGGCATAGTATTCGAACATGCGATCGAGTGTGGTCGGGGCGGCGGCGGAGTTCCGGCGGCGGAAGGCGCGCGTGCCGGCGAGCGAGGCGCGGGTGGCGGACGCGTACCGGCGGGATGTGCGGGCGCGCGCACCAGAGCAGTTCCCCATCTTCCGGTCGCGGCTGCAGGGCGAGTTGCTCGCACGGCTGCTGCTGGGGCCCGCGCGCGAGGTCTCCATGCTCGACCTGGCGGTGATGCTCCGTACCGACCTCGCGTCCGTGATGCGCGAGGCGGAGAGGCTGGCGCGGGCGGGCCTCCTCGTACTGCGCCGCACCATGGCCGGACGGGTGGTGGCGCGTGACACGAGCAGCCCGCTGTACGAGCCGCTCGCCCGCCTCCTGATGCTGACCTTCGGTCCCGCCGCGGTGGTGGCGGAGGAGTTCGGACGTCTGCCGTCGGTCCGCGAGATCTATCTGTTCGGCGCGTGGGCGGAACGCCACGACGGCGTCCCCGGCGCCCCGCCCGGCGACGTCGAGGTTCTGGCGATCGGCGAGATCGGCCCCGACCTCGCCTTCGACGCCGCCCAGGAGGCGGCCGCCCGGCTGGGCCTCCCGGTCCATCCGGTGGTCCGCACGCCGCAGCAGTGGCGGGACGACACCGACCCCTTCCTCCGCGAGATCCGCACCGGCCCCCTGACCGGGCTCTGACCACACCGCCTCGGCGGCCAAGGGCGTGTCAGGCGGCGGTGGCCAGCCAGGCGTCGATCTCCGTGTGGAGGCGGGTCTTGGTCGATGGCGGGGCGAAGGAGGCGCCGGCGGCCGCGTGGGCCAGCTCGGCGAGGATCGCGTCGTCGTAGCCGAAGGCGTCGCGGACCCGCGTGTACTCGGCGGTGAGCGGGGTGCCGATCAGCGCCGGGATGTCGGTGTTGAGGGTGACGACCAGGCCCGCTTCGCGGAGGCGGGGCAGCGGGTGGGCTTCGAGGGTCGGGGCGAAGCCGAGGGCGACGTTGGAGGACGGGCACACCTCGAGCGGGATGCGGCGCTCCCGCACCTCGGCCACGAGGTCCGGGTCGTCCAGGACGCGGATGCCGTGGCCCAGCCTTTCGGTGCGGCCGGGGCCGAGCGCCTCCCGGATGCTGGCGGGGCCCGCGCCCTCGCCCGCGTGGTGGACGACGTGGAGTCCGGCGTCGCGGGCGGCGGCGAAGACCTCGGTGAACGGGTCCGCGGGGTGGGCCTCGTCGCCGGCGAGGCCGACGGCGACCACGCGGTCGTGGCGGCGGGCCAGGTCGAAGGTCCGCCAGGCGCGCTCCACGGAGCGGCGGCGGGAGTGGTCGAGGATGAGGCGGCACTCGATCCCGAAGGCCTCCCGGCCCGCCTCCAGGCCTTCCAGGACGGCCGTGAGGGGCATGTGGAGGTCGCCGAGGCGCTCACCGTGCCCGGCGGCCGTGAAGGAGACCTCGGCGTAGCGGGTGCCTTCGGCGGCCTCGTCCTCGCAGAACTCGTAGGCGACCCGCCGGAAGTCGGCGGGCCGCCGGAGGCAGGCGCGGACGAGGTCGTTCTGCGCGAAGAAGGAGGCGAAATCCCCGAACGTGCCCGCCTCGTCGGGCACCTGCACCTGGTTGGCCTTGCCGATCTCGCGGAGCGTCGACCAGCGCACGGTGCTTTCCAGATGGACGTGCAGGTGGGCCTTGGGCAGAGTCAGCAGATCGCGCACGCCCGTACGGTACGTGTCCGCCGGCTGGGTCGGCCAACCAATTTCACGTTGACCGAGCGGGGCGCCGCGGCCATGATTCGGCTGGTGAGCACCCGCCTGGCCGCCAAGCGTGGCCCTGAGCGGCTGGTGACCCTGTGAGGAGTGCTTGAGCGCTGTGCTTAACCGTATCCATCGCGTTGAGGACGGGCGGCGCATCGATGGCGTTGCTCGACCCATCTTTATTCACAACTTCTCATACCACCTCACGAATCTGCTCGTGTACGCGGATGGGGCCATTCACTGTTGGGAATGGGTGGATCTGGACGGTCTGCGGGAGAAGCTCGAATGCGGCTGGGTGGTCACCGAAGTGCCCGAGGGCGGTGAGATCAGCGCGTTCGAGCTGGGCCGCTGGAAGGCCGCGGAGCCGATGTTCGGTCTCACTCCGGAAATGCTGCTGGGCGAGGTGGCCGACGACATCGAGGAGTTGAACGGGCGCCCCGACTCCACAGACCGCTGCCTGGCGGTGCTGGACCGGTACCTGGAGACGCGGGACGAGGACGACCGCCGTGCGCTCCGGGACGCCTACCTGGTGATTCCCGAGCACAAGCGCCGCTATGCCCTGGGTGACATGGACCACAAGGATCGTCCGCTCGTCTTCCTATGTACAGATATCGGCGAGCCTCCGATTGGCGGTTGGTTCGGGGACGAAGTCGTCACCGAAGCCATGCGTGAATGGGCGTTTCAGTACTTCGCCGACCAGGATAGTGAGCGCGCGAAGTATGAATCGAAGCGCCCCGCAGATGATCCGACGGAACCCGTGGGCGGAACGATCCACTTCGGTGGTCGAATGTTTCCGAAGGGCTGGCCCGAGGACGCGGGAATCGATGCTCTGCAGAACGATTACCCGTCCCAGATCGAGGTCGGAAACGTCGTCTATCCATCGGTGAAGCACGCCTATTGGGCTCTGTCCACGTCCGAGCCTGAGGTACGGGAGCGGATCCGCTTGGCCGAGCGCCCCTACGACGCGAAGAAGATGGCGGAAGAGGCGCCGCGCGTCGAGAACTGGGCACAGGCCCGCACGGCCGTCATGGCAGGACTTCTGCGCGCCAAGTACGACCAGCACCCCGACCTGGCGGAGATTCTGCTCGGTACGGGGGATTCGCCGCTCGCCCACGGCGGGACCGGCTCTGAGCACTGGGGCACCCACGGGGCGACGGGCCGCAACTGGGTCGGGCGGCTCCTCGAACTCGTCCGCTCCGAACTCCAGGCCCGGAAGGCCGGCATTCCTGTGCCGTGACTCAGCCGGGGAGGGCGTAGCGGCCGTCGTCGAGAGGGTCCACCAGGCCGTCCGCTATCAGGGCGTCCAGGGCTCGTTCCCGCTGGACGTCGTCTGCCCACACGGCGTCGAGGGCCGGTTTCGCCACCGGGCCTTCGGCGTCGCGGAGGACGGCGAGGATGCGGCCGCGGCACTGGCGGTCGGTGCCGGCGTAGGTCTGCCCGCGGCGCGGCGGCCCGGAGTAGGCGGGGCGGCCCGCGCGCTGCCAGGCGCAGCGATCGAGCACCGGGCAGTCGACGCAGCGGGGCGTGCGGGCCGTGCAGACCAGCGCGCCCAGCTCCATCACGGCGACGGCCCAGCGGGCGGCGGTGGCCGGGGCGGCCGGCAGCAGGCCCTCGGCCAGCTCGACCTCGGCTCTCGTCTGCGACTTCGGCGGGTACTCGTCGCCCGCCAGGAGGCGGGCCAGGACGCGCCGGACGTTGGTGTCGAGGACGGCGTGCCGCTGCCCGAACGCGAAGCTGGCGACCGCCGCGGCCGTGTAGGCGCCGATCCCGGGCAGCGCCAGCAGGTCCGCGTGCGACGACGGCACCTTGCCGCCGTGCCGTTCGGTGATCGCGCGGGCGCTCTCGTGGAGGCGCAGGGCGCGGCGCGGGTAGCCGAGCCGCCCCCAGGCCCGGACGGCCTCCCCGGACGGTTCCGCTGCCAGCGCGGCGGGGTCCGGCCAGCGCGCCATCCAGGCCTCCCACACCGGAAGGACGCGGGACACCGGCGTCTGCTGGAGCATGATCTCGCTGACGAGGACGCCCCACGGTGTCGCGTCCGGCGCCCGCCACGGGAGGTCCCGGGCATTCGCCTCGTACCAGTCGAGGATCGGAGCGGTGTACACGGAGTTCAGGTTCATGTGCGCCGCCATTGTGGCACGCGGCGGGTCGTCCCCTCTTTCCCCAGCGCTGATTGCATACTGACCGCATGGGGGCGAACACTGAACGTGACCGGGGCGGATCCGGGCCCGATCAATACTGGCGGCGCCGCGCGGTGGCCCTGGCCGGCATTCTCGGCGCCGTCGGCCTGCTGGCCTGGGCGTGCTCCGGCGGCACCGGTGAGGGCGAGCCCGTCCAGCAGGCGGGGGCGATGGCGAGCGCGAGCCCTCCGCCGCCGCCGAGCGCGATGCCGACGGTGACCGTCACCACGACCACCACGCCCACCCCGGCCGACGGCGGCCCCTGCGACGACGACGACCTCGTGGTCACCATGTCGGCCGCCGGGGACACGTTCGCGACCCCGCGGCGGCCCGAGTTCCGCATCACGGTCGTCAACGCGGGCAAGGGCGCGTGCACGTTCGACACCGGCTCCCTGGACGTCCGCATCACGTCCGGCACGGACAAGATCTGGTCCTCCGCCAGATGCCGCCACGGTGAGGCGCCCAAGAAGGTCCTTCAGCGCGGTGTCCCGTACGTCGACAACGTCACCTGGAACCGTGGACGCGGCTGCAAGGGCGCCACCCCGGCCCGCCCCGGCACCTACGTGGCCGCCCTGAAGGGCACGGACGCCAAGAAACAGATCTTCCGCCTCCGCTGACCCCTGACCGCCCACCCCTGCCACAAGGTCGCGAAGTGAGTCGCTGGGCCGAGCCGGAGCGATGCGCGATCGCCCGCTTTTCTCGACGATGGAGGGCCGCCAGGCCCGAAGGAGGAGAAAAAGCAAACTCAGACGTAGCGTTCCAGGATCGACGATTCGGCCAGGCGTGACAGGCCCTCGCGGACGCTGCGGGCGCGGGACTCGCCCACCCCGCCGACCGCCTGGAGATCGTCGATGCTCGCGGCGAGGAGCTTCTGCAGGCCGCCGAAGTGCTCGACGAGACGCTCGACGACCATGCTCGGCAGGCGCGGCACCTTCGCGAGAAGGCGGAAACCCTTCGGGCTGACGGGCAGGTCGAGCGCGTCGGGGCCGGCGAAGCCCATCACCTCGGCCACCGTGGACAGGTCGAGCAGCTCCGTCGCCGACAGCGTGTCCAGCGCGGACAGGATGGCGTCGACCCCGCGGGCCCGGGTGTCGTCGGACGGGTAGTCGCGGACGATCAGCTCGCGGTCGGCGTCCACGCCGGAGACCAGCTCGTCGAGCTGGAGCGAGAGCAGCCGGCCGTCGGTGCCGAGCTCGACGACGTAGCCCTCGATCTCGTCGGCGATGCGGCGCACCATCTCCAGCCGCTGCACGACGGCGCTGACGTCCCGCACGGTGACGAGATCCTCGATCTCCAGCGCGGAGAGCGTGCCGGACACCTCGTCCAGCCGCAGCTTGTACCGTTCGAGCGTCGCCAGGGCCTGGTTCGCCTTGGACAGGATCGCCGCCGAGTCCTCCAGCACGTAGCGGATGCCGTCGAGGTACAGCGCGATGATGTGCATCGACTGGCTCACCGAGATGACCGGGTAGACGGTCTGGCGGGCGACCCGCTCCGCGGTGCGGTGGCGGGTGCCGGACTCCTCGGTGGGGATGGTCGAGTCGGGCACGAGGTGGACGGCGGCGCGCACGATGCGGCTGTGGCTGTCGTCGAGGACGATCGCGCCGTCCATCTTCGCGAGCTCGCGCAGCCGCGTGGCGGAGAACTGGACGTCGAGCTCGAAGCCGCCCGAGCACAGTTCCTCGACCGTCTTGTCGTAGCCGAGCACGATCAGGCCGCCGGTGTGGCCCCGCAGGATCCGTTCGAGTCCGTCGCGGATCTGGGTGCCCGGAGCCACCGCGGCCAACGTGGCGCGGCGTCGTTCGTCATGACCCTTGTCGTGTGATGGCACCTGACCCCCGGAGGTCGCTGGACGGCGTCAGTTTACCGAGGCGGGCCGCGTCCCGGTTCCTCCCCAGGTCGCAAGCGTGTGTTGTGTGCAGTAATACTCTGGCGTGACTTCCGTCAGGGCGCCGTAAACGCCACCTGGAGCGCCTGCTGCAGGCTGTCCACCTCCATCACCTTCATGCCCTCGTAGCTGGTGAGCTGGGGATCCGCGCGTTTCAGCGGCCCGTCCGCGAGGTCGAGCGACCCGCGCGGGACGACGGCGTGCTTGAACCCGAGCCGCGCCGCCTCGCCGAGCCGCCGCTGCACGCCCGGCACGACGCGCACCTCCCCGGCGAGGCCGACCTCGCCGACCGCGATCAGGCTGCCCGACAGCGACTGCTCGACCGTGGACCCGGCGACCGCCAGGGCGAGCGCCAGGTCGACCGACGTCTCGGTGAGCCGCACGCCGCCGACCGTCGAGACGTACACGTCCTGCTCGTGCATGGAGATCTTGCACCGCTGCGCGAGGACCGCGAGGACCATCGCCACGCGGGAGGTGTCCAGCCCGGACGTGGCGCGCCGCGGCGCCGGCAGGTGCGACTTCGCGACGAGCGACTGCACCTCCGCCACCAGCGGCCGCCGCCCCTCCAGGGTCACGGTCACGCACGTCCCCGGGACGGGCTCCTCGCGGCGGGTGAGGAACAGGCCGCTCGGATCGGGCAGGCCCACGATGCCGACCTCCGACAGGTCGAAGCAGCCCAGCTCGTCCGTCGGCCCGTACCGGTTCTTCACCGCGCGGATCATGCGGAGGCGGGAGTGCCGGTCGCCCTCGAAGTACAGGACGACGTCGACCAGGTGCTCCAGGAGCCGCGGCCCGGCGATCGCGCCCTCCTTGGTGACGTGCCCGACCAGCACGACCGTGATGCCGCGCTCCTTCGCCACCCTGATCAGGTTGGCCGCGACCTCGCGGACCTGCGTGACACCGCCGGGCGCGCCGTCGGCCTCGGACGTCCCGATCGTCTGGATCGAGTCGACCACCAGCAGCGCCGGCTCCACGGCGTCGATATGCCCCAGGATCGCGGACAGCTCCGTCTCCGCCGCCAGGTACAGGTCGTCGGTGATCGCCCCGACCCGGTCGGCGCGCAGCCGCACCTGCTCGGCCGACTCCTCACCCGTCACGTACAGGACGTTCTTCGCCGGCTCGCCCCCGCCCGCCGTCGACGCCAGCGCGGCGACCTCCAGCAGCAGCGTCGACTTCCCGATCCCGGGCTCGCCCGCCAGCAGCAGGACCGCGCCGGGCACGATGCCGCCGCCGAGCACCCGGTCGAGCTCGTCCAGGCCCGTCGGCCGCGTCTGCGCCGACCGGACGTCCACCTTCCCGATCGGGCGCGCCGGCGCGCTGACCGGCCCCGCCGACACCACCCGCGCGGGCGTCGCCGACGCCGCCTCGGCGACCGTCCCCCACGTCTGGCACTCCCCGCAGCGCCCCACCCACTTCGACGTCTGCCACCCGCACTCCGAGCACCGGTAGGCCGCCTTCGCGGTCTTAGCCTTCGCCATGCGCGGAAGCGTAGAGCCTGCCCACGACAGTGCCGGCCCCGGCGCGGGTCGGGTTCGGGGTCAGGCTTCTTTGCGGGCTCTTTCGATCAGGTCGCCCAGGTGGTCGGAGACGATGCTCGGGCGTTCGAGCATGGCCATGTGGCCGGCGCCGGGGACGACCTCCAGGCGCGCGGACGGGACGCAGGACGCGATCTTGAGGCTGTGCTCGACCGGGGTGAGGCGGTCGTGCTCGGCGCCGATGACGAGGGAGTCGGCGCCGCGGAGGGACGCGCAGTCGCTGATCAGATCGGTGGTCAGCATGGAGCGGAAGAAGTCGGCGAAGGCGTCCATGCGGGTCTCGGTCATCATCTGCTCGGCGAACGCCACGGCGGCGGGGCTGGCGTCGGGGCCGAAGGCGACGAGGTCCTCGACGAGGGTGGCGGCGTCGCGGCCGAGGTGGCGGACCTTCTCGACGGCGCCGGAGCCCGCGCCGAGCGCGCCGAGCGCGCGGGGGAGGAGGCGGTGGGTGGTGCGCGCGATCAGCGCGGGCATGCCGAGCGTGACCTCGCTGAGGCCCCCGGACGACGTGCAGAGCAGCCCGGTCGCGAGGATCCTGCGGCCGAGCAGGCCGGCGTTCTCGTCGGCGTACCGCAGGATGGTCATGCCGCCCATGGAGTGGCCGACGAGGACGATCGGCGTGCCGGCGGGGACGGTCGCGTCGATGACGGCGGCGAGGTCGCGGGAAAGGCGGGGGACGGCGTAGCCGTCGCGGGCGCCGCCGTCGGAGCGGCCGTGGCCGCGGTGGTCCCAGAAGACGAGGCGGCCGAGGCCGCGCAGGGCCTTGCGCTGGAAGTGCCAGGAGTCCTGGGTGAGCGTCCAGCCGTGGGAGAAGACGACGGCGAGGTCGGTGCGGTCCGCGCCGTCGATCTCGGCGTACAGGCGCGTCCCGTCGTCGGCGCGGACGGGGACGGGACGGCCGCGCAGGGAGCCGAACGGCTCGCCGGCGAAGGGGTCCGGCCGCAGTTGCAGGCGGCGCATGGCGCGCCGCTGGGCGACCACGCCGGCGCCCGCCCCGGCCGAGGCGAGGGCGGTGACGGCGAGGATGTTCAGGAGCGTCCTGCCGCGGGCCTTGGCGGGCGTCGCCCCAGAGGTCACTAGGCTCGTCTTGGCGGCGCGGGCCATGGTCCGTCCCTCCGACTCGTCAGTAACTCAGAGGCAACGCCACCACAAATTGACGGCATAGTCCACCTCAAGCTCGTCGTGTTCGCGCAGGCAGGCCTCGGCCAGATCGGGCGGGAACTCGATGCGGAGCACCGCGGCGAAGTCGTCCCTCTTCTGGAACGACCACCGGATCATCAGGGGTTCGCGGGTGAAGCCGTGCCGCGTCCAGAACCGCTCGACCTCGGCGGGATCGTACTTCGGGAGGCTGCGCTGGAACCAGCGGCCGAACGTGGAGCGGGTCGCGTCGTTGTCGATGACGAAGACCGCGCCGCCGCGCCGGACGACCCGGTTCAGTTCGAGCAGCCCCGGCTCGCATCCCGGGCCGAAGAAGTACGCCCACCGGGCGTGGACGACGTCGACCGACGCGTCCGCGAGCGGCAGCGACTGGGCGGCGCCGACGCGGACGGTCACGTTGCCCAGGTTCCGGGTGCGGCGCGCGGCCGCCTCGGCGAGGCCCGCGTGCGGTTCGACGCCGATCACCCGCTGCGCGTCCGCGGCGAAGAACGGCAGGTGGTAGCCGGTGCCGCAGCCGAGGTCGAGGACGTCGGCGCCCTGCCACGGCCGGATCGCGCGCATCGCGGCGGCCAGCACTCCGTCGGGGTCGACGGCGCGGTTCTCCAGTTCGTAGACCTGGGGGGAGTTCCAGATGTTGGGGCTCGGCACGGCGCCCGGCGCGATCTCGGCCACGGGGACAGAGCGTAGCGGCGCGACGGGCGGGGGAAGCCAGATCACTCCGGGCGAGTGTTTCATCACGGCCGTCGCCGCATAGGCTTTCCTTTGCATACCCGTCTCTGTCGACAACTGCCGAGCGATCTTTCCTGGCGAGGAAGCCTTGACCCCGCAGTACAACGGTGCCGCTTCACCCGCGCTCCGCGTGCCGGACGCGCCGATCACGCTCTCCACCGCGTCGGTCTACCCGGAGAAGGTACCGAGCGCGTTCGAGATCGCAGCGCTGCTGGGGTACGACGGCATCGAGGTGATGGTCTCGACGGACGCCTCGTCGCAGGACCTGAACGTCCTGCGCCGGCTGTCCGACTACCACCAGGTGCCGATCAAGTCGATCCACGCGCCCTGCCTGCTGCTCACCCAGCGGGTCTGGGGACGCGACCCCTGGGGCAAGCTGATCCGCTCCAAGGACGTCGCCGAGGAGCTGGGGGCCGAGGTCGTCGTCGTGCACCCGCCGTTCCGCTGGCAGCGCGACTACGCCAAGGAGTTCGTCGACGGGCTCGCCCGCATGCAGGACGAGACGGACGTGCTGTTCGCGGTCGAGAACATGTTCCCGCTGAAGGCGCGCGGCGCCGAGGCGGGCATGTACCTGCCCGACTGGAACCCCGTCGACCAGGACTACCCGTACGTGACGCTCGACCTGTCGCACACCGCCGTCTCGGGGTCCGACGCCGTCGACATGGCGGGGAGCCTCGGCGACCGGCTGCGGCACGTCCACCTGGCCGACGGCGTCGGCGTCATGAACAAGGACGAGCACCTCGTCCCGGGGCGGGGCAACCAGCCGTGCGGGCCGATGCTGGAGAACCTCGCCGAGGGCGGCTTCCGGGGGCACATCGTCCTGGAGGTCAACACGCGGCGCGCGTCGAACCGGGCCGAGCGGATGGAGGACCTCGCGGAGGCCCTGGCGTTCGCGCGCCTGCACCTCGCCGCCGCCGACCACACCTGGGAGGTCACCTCGGCCGGGGAGATCACCCGCCGGGGCGTGCGGCGGTGACCGACGCGGCCGGACCCGCCCGGGGCCGGACGCGGGGCCCGGGGCGCCGGCCCGGCCCCACCGAGACCCGCGAGAAGATCCTGGCCGAGGCCCGCGGCCTGTTCGCCGAGAAGGGGTACGACGGCGCGTCGCTGCGCGCCATCGCCCGCGCCGCCGGGGTCGACCCGGCCCTCGTCCACCACTTCTTCGGCAACAAGGAAGGCGTGTTCATCGAGGCGATGCGCTTCCCGGTGGACCCGGCCGTCGTGCTGCCCCAGATCCTGACCGCCCCCCGGGACCGGCTCGGCGAGACGATGGTGCGCACCTTCCTGAGCGTGTGGGGGGACGCCGACCGCCGCGCGCCGATGCTGGCGATGCTCCGCTCGGCGATGACGAACGAGCGGGCGGCGGCGCTGCTGCGGGAGTTCGTCACGTCCGCGCTGTTCGGGCGGGCCAAGCAGGTCACGGCGGCGCCGCCGCTCGGGATCCAGGCGGCGGCCGGGCAGATGATCGGGCTGATGATCCTGCGGTACGTGCTGCGCGTCGAGCCGCTCGCGTCCGCGTCCGAGGACGAGCTGATCGAGCTGGTCGCGCCGACCCTCCAGCGCTACCTCACGTCCTGAGCCCTTCGTAACGCCCTTGACCGGGCCTCTGTGCGGGCATAAATTCAACATATGATGAGTTCTAGTCCGGTGGGCAAGGCCGAGCCGGCGGTGAACGTGCGGGACCTGCGGGTCGTCCGCGGCGGCCGGGAGGTGCTGCACGGGCTCTCCTTCGACGTCCCGCGCGGCTCGATCGTGGGGCTCCTCGGGCCGAGCGGCTGCGGGAAGACCACCCTGATGAGGGCGCTCGTCGGCGTCCAGATCGTCCGGAGCGGGACGGTGGCCGTCCTCGGCGAGCCCGCCGGGTCCCCCGGCCTGCGGCGCCGGGTCGGGTACTCCACGCAGACGCCCGCCGTCTACGCCGACCTGACCGTCGCCGAGAACCTGCGCTACTTCGCGTCCGTCCTGCGGGCCCCGCGCTCCGACGTCGACCGCGTCATCGACGAGGTCGGCCTCGGCCGCAGCCGCGACCAGACGGCCGCCACGCTGTCCGGCGGGCAGCTCAGCCGCGCCAACCTCGCCGTCGCGCTGCTCGGCTCGCCCGAACTGCTCGTCCTGGACGAGCCGACCGTCGGCCTCGACCCCGTGCTCCGCCAGGAGCTGTGGGAGCTGTTCCGCGAGCTGGCCGACCGCGGCGCCACCCTGGTGGTGTCCAGCCACGTCATGGACGAGGCGGGACGCACCGACCGGCTCCTGCTCATACGCGAGGGCGTGATCCTCGCCGACGGGACGCCGGACGGGCTGCGCTCGCGCACCGGGACGCCCGACCTCGAGGCGGCGTTCCTCCACCTGATCACCGAGAAGGCCGGGAGTACGGCATGAGCGCCGCCATCACCCTCGCCACGATGCGCCGCATCCTCGCGCAGCTCAAGCACGACCACCGCACGCTCGCGCTGCTCATCGGCGTCCCGACGCTGCTGATGATCCTGCTGCGGTACGTGTTCGACCAGCCGGAGGTCTTCGACCGGATCGGGCCCATGCTGCTCGGCCTGTTCCCGTTCATCGTCATGTTCGTCGTGGCCAGCGTCGCCACCCTGCGCGAACGGACCAGCGGCACCCTCGAACGGCTGATGACCATGCCGCTCGGCAAGCTGGACCTGCTGCTCGGCTACGCCCTCGCCTTCGGGCTCCTCGCGCTCGTCCAGGTCGCCGTCGTGCTCGCCATCTCGCTCACCTGGCTCGACCTCGACCTGAACGGCTCGCTCGGCTCGCTCGTCCTCGTCTCCCTGCTGGACGCCCTGCTCGGCATGGCGCTCGGCCTGTTCGCCAGCGCGTTCGCCCGCACCGAGTTCCAGGCCGTCCAGTTCATGCCCGCGTTCGTCCTGCCGCAGCTGCTGCTCTGCGGCCTGATCATCCCGCGCGAGAACATGGCGGGCTGGCTCCAGGCCATCTCCGACGTCCTGCCGCTCTCGTACGCGGTCGAGGGCATGCGGGAGATCAGCGCCAACCCCGACTTCACCACCACCCTCACCGTCGACGTGAGCGTGATCGCCGCCTTCGTCCTGGTCGCCCTCCTCCTCGGAGCGGTGACCCTCCGCCGCAGAACGGCATGACGACCCGTGAGGCGGGGGTGAGGTTTACCCGGGAAGAGGAGATCCGCCTTAATCGGACAGGTGGGGCTAAGTCGGCTATCCCCACCCGTTCAGGCTGGTAGCTTCGCGCCATGACCTCCCCTGATCTTTCCGGTTCGCAGGCGTCGGAGCGGCCCGAGGCGGCTCCGGGGGCGCAGGCCACCGAGGCGCCGGCCGCCCCGGGGAGCGAGGCCGAGAACGCGTTCTGGGGCGGCGGGGACGGGACGGCGACCGCGCGCAGGCGGCGGTGGCCGCGGATCCTGATCGCCGTCGGCGTGTTCGTGGCGCTGATCGTGGCGGGGCTCGGCGGCCTGGTGTGGCAGCGGCAGTCGTCCTACAACGGCAACATCGACCGGATCAAGGGCGTGATGCCCGACGACGGGGCGAAGCGGCCGGGGCCGAACGTCGCCGGGACCGAGAACTGGCTGCTGGTCGGGTCGGACTCGCGGGCCGAGGCCGCCACCACCGGCGAGGGGAACCAGGTCTGGAAGCCGGGGCAGCAGCGCACCGACACGATCATGCTGCTGCACCTGCCGGCGGACCGGAAGAAGGCCTACATCATCTCGTTCCCGCGCGACTCGTGGGTGGAGATCCCCGGCTACGGCCGGCAGAAGATCAACGCGGCGTTCTCGTTCGGCGGGCCGAAGCTGCTGATCGAGACGATGGAGAACCTCACCGGGATCCGCGTCGACCACTTCGGCGCGATCGACTTCGAGGGGTTCAAGTCGATGACGGACGCGCTCGGCGGCGTCACCGTCAACATCAAGCAGAGCGTGTACGACCCGGCGCGCAAGAAGCAGTGGACGGCCGGCCGGCAGAAGCTCGACGGCGAGGAGGCGCTGCTGTTCGTCCGGCAGCGCTACAACCTGCCGAACGGCGACTTCGACCGGATCAAGCGGCAGCAGGCGTTCCTCGGCGCGCTCGCCAAGCAGGCCGCCGACCGCGGGACGCTCACCAACCCCCTCAAGCTCGACCGGTTCCTGTCCGCGCTCACCAAGTCGATCAGCGTGGACGAGGGCGTGTCGGCGGGCGACCTGCGCTCGCTGGCGCTGAGCATGCGCGGCATCCGCGCGTCGGACGTCATGTTCATGACGCTGCCGAACAAGGGCACCGGGATGCGCGCCAAGCAGAGCGTGGTGTTCCTGGACGGGACGAAGGCCAGGGCGCTGTTCGACGCCGTCAAGAGCGCGCGGATGGCCGAGTACGTCAAGCAGCACGGCGCGGGGAACAGCCTCGGCACGGTGTCGTGATCGCGGGGCCGTCCCGGGCTTAACCTGGGACGGTACGCGCACGGACAAGGGGTTCGCACAGTGCTTCGTCAGGCGTTGCTCGCCGCGTCGCGCAGCGGCGGCGCGCGGCGGATCATGGAGACCGCGCCGTTCACCGGCGACGTCGTCCGCCGGTTCGTCGCCGGGGAGACGATCGAGGACGCGCTGCGCGTCACCGAGGAGCTGAGCGGCGAAGGGCTGCTCGTCACCCTGGACGTCCTGGGGGAGGACACCAGCGACAAGAACCGCGCGGAGGCGAACGCCACGCACTACGTCGAGCTCCTGGAACGGCTGGGTGACGCCGGGCTCGGTACGCGCGCCGAGGTGTCGATGAAGCTGTCCGCGGTGGGGCAGACGCTGGACGAAGACCTCGCCCTGGAGAACGCCCGGCGGGTCTGCGAAGCCGCCCGTTCGTCCAGCACGACGGTCACCCTCGACATGGAGGAGCACACGACCGTCGATTCGACGCTGCGGATCGTCCAGGAGCTGCGGAGGGACTTCCCGGACGTGGGCGCGGTCGTCCAGGCCTACCTGCGCCGCGCTGAGGAGCACTGCACCGAACTGGCCTACGAGGGTTCGCGTGTGCGGTTGTGCAAGGGCGCGTACGCGGCGCCGGCGGCGGTCGCCTTCACCGACAAGGAAGAGGTCGACAGGTCGTACGTGCGGTGCATGAAGGTCTTGATGGCCGGCAAGGGCTATCCGATGCTCGCGACGCACGACCCGCGGCTCATCGAGATCGCGGGCGCGCTGGCCGACCTGCACGAGCGCGACGCCTCCACGTTCGAGTACCAGATGCTCTACGGGATCCGTCCGCAGGAGCAGCGCAGGCTGGCCGCGCAGGGCGCGCAGGTCCGCGTCTACGTCGCCTACGGCCGCGAGTGGTACCAGTACTTCATGCGCCGGCTCGCCGAGCGGCCCGCCAACCTGCGCTTCTTCATGCGGTCCCTCGCCGGACGGTCCTGACCAGGCGTTCTTCGGAGGGCGTTCCTCGCGGGGATCCGGCCCGGGACTAGGGTGGACGCGTCGCTGAGATGAGATCCGAGGGTGGCCGATGATCGCGATTCTGGGTGCCGGGAAGATGGGCGAGGCGCTGCTGTCCGGGGTGCTCCGGGCCGGCCGCCGCCCGTCCGAGCTGGTGGCGACCGCGCGCCGGGAGGAGCGCGGGGCGCTGCTGCGCGAGCGGTACGGCATCGACATCCTGCCGAACGCGGAGGCCGCCGCGAAGGCGGGGACGCTGGTCCTCGCGGTGAAGCCGCAGGACATGGGCGTCCTGCTGGACGAGATCGGCCCGCACGTCCCGCCGGGGCGGCTGGTGATCTCGATGGCGGCGGGGATCACGACCGGGTTCGTCGAGGCGCGGCTGCCGGAGGGCGTCCCCGTCGTCCGCGTCATGTCGAACACGCCCGTCCACGTGGACGAGGCGATGAGCGTCATCTCCGCCGGGTCGCACGCCGGCGAGGAGCACCTGAAGCTGGCGGAGGAGCTGCTGTCGCCCGTCGGCAAGGTGCTGCGCATCCCCGAGTCGCTGCAGGACGGCGCGACGGCCCTGTCCGGCAGCGGGCCCGCGTACTTCTACTACCTGGTCGAGGCCATGGTGGACGCGGGCATCCTGCTCGGCATGCCGCGCGCCGCCGCGCTGGAGATGGTGATCCAGTCGGCCGTCGGCGCCGCCGTCATGCTCCGCGACTCCGGCGAGCACCCGGTGCTGCTGCGCGAGGCCGTCACGTCCCCCGGCGGGACGACGATCTCGGCGATCCGGGAGCTGGAGCGGCACGGGGTCCGCGCCGCCGTCCTGGAGGCGATCGAGGCCGCCCGGAACCGGGGCCGGGAGCTCGCGGGCGGCTGATCCGCGTCGGGGTGCGGAACCGAATGAAAGTTCATCTTTGAACATTGATCCGACCCCGGGGTCCCGTTCGTGTTACAGATATGGGACTCATACTCCGCCTGATCGTCGCCGCCGGGCTGGCGGCCGACGCGATCGTGCACTGGAAGTTCGCGCCCGACATGGCCTACGTGCAGGGCGGGTCCATCGACGGGGACCTGCTCTTCCGCATCCAGGCCGCGGTCGCCGGCGTGGCCGCCGTCATCATCCTCACCTACGCGACCCGCTGGTCCTACGCGCTCGCGTTCCTCGTCGCGGGGAGCGCGGTCGGCGCCCTCGTCCTGTACTACTACGTCGACATGGGCGCGCTCGGCCCGATGCCCGACATGTACGAGCCCGTCTGGTACTTGGAGAAGACGGTCAGCCTTGCCGGCGAGGGCGGCGCCGCGCTGGCCGCGCTGGTCGGGTTCTTCACCGTGGGACGCGGCCGGCGCACCGAGGACGACGAGTTCTACGAACGCGAGCCCGCGAGCAGCTTCTGATCCGAGCCCCCATGGCTCCCACACGCACGACTGGCCGCGTCCCGAAACGCCCGGCGGCCCCGGCCCCGGTCGGCCTATATTTTGGTTGATCTTGAGAACCCGGGGGGCAGGGGATGCGAGAGCGGCGCGCACGTCCGGAGGACCTGCCGTTCCCGGCGTCCGCGCTGCACCGGGCGCTGATCAAGCTGCGCGTCCCCCGCTTCATGGCCGACCACGCCGCCGCCCTCCTCGCCGCGAACCTGCGGAAGCGCGACACCCGCGAACGCTAGGCCGCGGCCGTCTTCCCCGGGGACGCGGTGGAGGTCACCTGCCCGACGAAGCGGGCGGCGGAGCGCATCGCGTCCCCCGCCTCCGGCAGGACGCGGTTGAGGATCTGGAAGACGTGCATCTGCCCGTTCCAGACCTCCAGATCGCAGGCGGCCCCCCCGTTCTGCAGGGCCTCCGCGAACGCCTCGGCCTCGGCGCGCAGGACCTCGGCGCCGCCGACCTGGATGAGGACGGGCGGGATGCCGTCCCAGGCGCAGGAGAGCAGGGCCAGCCGCGGGTCGTCGAATCCCTCCGGCCCCACGACGAGGCGCGCGACCCGGCGCGCCGACGCGGCGCTGATGTAGGGGTCGTGCGCGCGGGCCTGCGCCTGGATGGACAGCTCGCAGGTGAGGTCCACCCAGGGGGAGAAAAGGAGCAGGCCGGCCGGTCTCGGCAGGCCCAGCCGGCAGATCTCGCCGGTCAGCACGGCGGCGAGGTGCCCGCCGGCCGAGTCGCCCGCGAGCACGATGCCGGACGCCGGGACGCCGCGGGCCAGCAGCCACCGGTAGGCGGCGAGGGCGTCCTCCAGCGGGGCGGGGAACTGGTGCTCGGGGGCGAGCCGGTACCGGGCGGCGACGACCGGCAGGCCCGTGTCGAGCGCGAGCCGCGACGTGATCGGACGGTGCGTGCGCGGCGAGCAGGCGACGTAGCCACCGCCGTGCAGGTAGAGGACGGCGCCCCGCGCGTCGTCCTCGGCGACGTCCCGGCAGATGACCCACTCGCCCTTGACCGGGCGGTCACCGGCGTCCTCGGGCGGCGGCTCGTCCAGCGAGTCGAACCGGACGCGGGAGCCGTGCCGCATCAGCAGGGCCGCGACGTCCACGGTCGACCGGGCGGTGCGGATGCTGCCCGGGCCGGGGAGGTAGTTCAGGAACGGACGAACGCCCAGGCGAAGCGCGTTGCTGATCGCGCGGCTGCGAACGCTCGGCCCGTCCATTTACCCCCCTATAGGAGATTTCTGCCTGATATCGGTATGCCCGTTTCCGGCGTGTAATTCACGTCACAGGCGTGTTGCGCGGGCCGGTTCGGTAAAGGGATCGTGCGGGTCCCGTGTGGGCCAGGTCACGTGAGCCGCGCGATACCGTGAGGTCATGAGCAGTGCCGATCCGTCCCCGCCCCCCGGCCCCGAGAACTGCGGGCTCAACGTCTTCTGGGACGAGCGGCTCATCTCCTACGACTTCGGTTCCGGGCATCCCCTGAACCCCGTCCGGGTCGAGCTGACGATGGCGCTGGCCCGGGAGTTCGGCGTCCTCGACCGCCCGAACGTGACGGTCTCGGGGTTCGAGTCCGCCGACGACAAGCTGCTCAGGCTCGTCCACGAGGAGCCGTACATCGCCGCCGTCAAGCACGCCGGCGCCACCGGGCTGCCCGACCCGCGATACGGCCTCGGCACCGCCGACAACCCGGTGTTCCTCGGGATGCACGAGGCGTCCGCCCTGGTCACCGGCGCGTCCGTCGCCGCGGCCGAGGCGGTCTGGACGGGACGCTCCGAGCACGCCGCGAACATCGCCGGCGGCCTGCACCACGCGCTCAGCGGCGCCGCCAGCGGGTTCTGCGTCTACAACGACCCGGCCATCGCGATCGCCTGGCTGCTGGAGAACGGCGCCGAGCGCGTCGCCTACGTCGACATCGACGTCCACCACGGCGACGGCGTCCAGGAGGCCTTCTACAACGACCCCCGCGTCCTGACGATCAGCCTGCACGAGTCGCCGCGGACGCTGTTCCCGGGAACCGGATTCCCCGACGAGACCGGCGCGGAGGGCACGTCCGTCAACATCTCGCTGCCGCCCGGCTGCGGCGACCGGCACTGGCTGCGGGCCTTCGACGCGATCATCCCGCCGCTGCTGCGCCGGTTCCGCCCCGAGGTGCTCGTCACCCAGCAGGGCGCCGACGGCCACGCGCTCGACCCGCTCGCGCACCTGACGCTCAGCGTCGACGGGCAGCGCACGGCCTACGCGTGGCTGCACCGGCTCGCCCACGAGACCGCCGGCGGCCGCTGGATGCTCACCGGAGGCGGCGGCTACGAGCTGGTCCAGGTCGTTCCGCGGGCGTGGACGCACCTGCTGGCCGAGGCTTCGGGCGAGCCGATCCCCCCGCGGACGGCGACCCCGGAGGGCTGGCGCGACTTCGTCCGGCTCCGGACGGAGGAGATCGCCCCCCTCAGGATGACGGACGGGACCGACGCGGTGGAGGTCAGCAGGTGGGGCGACGGCTACGACCCGGGGAACCCGGTCGACCAGGCGGTGCTGGCGACGCGGCGCGCGGTGTTCCCCGAGCACGGCCTCGACCCGATGACGGACGAGTGAGCCGCCGATGAGATCCGCGCCCACCCGGGACGAGCTGCGCGCCCACCTCGTCCGGACGATGATCGCCGGCGACGTGGCCACGCCGCGCCAGAACAACCTGCTGCACTACCGGCGGATGGCCGCCGGCAACCCGTACTACCAGCTCGGCCTGGAGCTGAAGCCGTCATGGACGGAGCAGACCGTCCTGGAGATGATGGTCGAGCGCTGCGGCGTCGACCCCGATCCCCACCACCTGTACGGCGACGACACCATCGACCCCGACATCACGCTCGACACGCTGGAGGCGATGGGCGACCGCATCGGCCTCGCCGCCCGCCGCCGGGAGAACGTGGTCCTCGCGACCGGCCATCCGGCCACGCTGACGCCGCTGTACCAGGCGGTCGCGCGGGAGCTGATCGAGGCGGGCTGCCGGATCCTGACCCCCGCGGCCGGCTGGACGTACGAGATCGAGACCGGCTACGGCGGCTCGGACCTGCGCCGCATCGTCTACGCCGACCCCGGCGTCGCGATGCTGGAGGGCAGCGACCTCCGGACGCACCACACGCACGACCCGCACCCGATGGAGGCGATGCTCCGGGAGCTCGCTGATATCGGTTCTGAGGGCGACGCGGAAGCTAAACCCGATATCTGGCCGGATCTGGCCATCGCCGATCACGGCTGGGCCGGCGCCGCCGGCCAGGCGGGCATCGACACCGTCGGGTTCGCGGACTGTAACGACCCGGCGCTGTTCGCCGGCGCCGCCGAGGGCAAGATCGACGTCGTCGTCCCGCTCGACGACGGCGTCTCCGCGCACCACTACGAGCCTCTGACCGCCTACATCCTTGATCGTGCGCGGCGGAGCGCCGCCGGCTGACCCTCGCGCCCGCCCCGCTCCGGCCGGACCGGCCGCCGTGCGCCCTGTCACTCCGTGTGACAGGGCGGCCGTAACGGGGCTCATGGGCTTGCCGGGAGCCGTCGGGTACGGCGGAACCGCAGGTCAACACGGGGTTCCGGTTGACAAGCGTTCGTCGTGCCACGCGTTGTCCCGTCAGGTCCACGTTGTGTAGAGCATCAGGACTGTATCCACCCGGTCAGGTCGGATACAGAAATGTGCGGAACTCCCCTCTTGCGACTGCCGATACGCGATTTACGCTGGAGGAAGTACACGTGCGTGATCAAAGTCACCCGAAGGGCCGGTGCGCGGCACGTGTGGAAGAGGGCGTCCGATGACCTCAGGCGAGCGACCTCTGAGCGAGGTCAGGTTCCTGACCGTCGCCGAAGTGGCGGCGGTGATGCGGGTGTCCAAGATGACCGTCTACCGTCTCGTCCACTCGGGCGAGCTTCCCGCGATCCGCGTGGGCCGCTCGTTCCGGGTTCCCGAGCAGGCCGTTCACGATTACCTGCGCGACGCGTACATCGAAGCCGGATAACGGGTAGGGGCGGGGCATGACCTCGCCGCGAACTCCATACCCGGCCGTGCAGGGGGCGTCGGGCGGGTCCCGAGGGACCGGCCCGAAGCTGGGGAAGCAGGACGAGGACCGGCAGAACGGTCCGGACACCGAGCGGACGGGCGATGGCCGGCGGCCACGCCCGCCCGGACGGAACGGTGCCCGGCGCCGTGCGAGTCGCGGTGCCGGCCGCCGTCCGTACCGTCGTGTCCACACCCGTGCCCACCACCGCGGGGCAGGCCGCGGCATGATCTCCATCGGTGGAGCGGTAGTCTTGGTCGGCGGACCGTGCGCGCTTTTCCCAGAGCCATCATGCTCGCCTGCGGCACGCCCGTCTCCTGCACATCACCCGATACGCCGAGCGAGGTCCCGTGGGCTCTGTCATCAAGAAGCGTCGCAAGAGGATGGCCAAGAAGAAGCACCGCAAGCTTCTGAAGAAGACGCGCATCCAGCGCCGCAACAAGAAGTGATCACGCCGGCCGTTCAGCCGTAAGGGGTGGGGCGCACAGTGTCCTCCATGCCCGCCGCCGCGGCCCGTGTCGTCCTCGTCACGGGCGTCTCCCGTTTCCTGGGGGCGCGGGTCGCGAACGCCCTCCAGGCCGACCCGGGCATCGAGCGCGTCATCGGGGTCGACACGGTACCGCCCGTCGAGTCCCTCGGCCGCACCGAGTTCGTCCGGGTGGACATCCGCACGCCCGGCATCGCGAAGATCATCGCGTCGGCGGCGGTGGACACCGTCGTGCACCTCAACCTCGTCACCTCCTCGTCCGTCCCGCGGGCGAAGGTGAAAGAGCTCAACGTCATCGGGACGATGCAGCTGCTCGCGGCCTGCCAGCGCTCGCCCGACATGCGCAAGCTCGTCGTCCGGTCGTCGGCCGCCGTCTACGGCTCCTCGCCGATGGACCCGGCCGTCTTCACCGAGCGCGACGAGCCCGTCGAGCCGCCGAGGACCGGCTACGCCAAGGACGCCGTCGAGGTCGAGGGCTACGTCCGCGGGCTGATGCGGCGCCGCTCCGACCTCGCCGTGTCGGTGCTGCGGTTCGCGAACTTCCTCGGGCCGGGGGTCGACTCGCCCCTCACCCGGTACCTGCACCTGCCGGTCGTCCCGACGGTGCTGGGCTTCGACCCGCGCCTCCAGTTCATCCACGAGGACGACGGCGTCGAGGTGCTGCGCCGCATGACGACCGAGGACCACCCCGGCTGCTTCAACGTGGCCGGGGACGGCGTGCTGCTCCTCTCCCAGGCACTCCGCCGCGCCGGGCGCCCGTACCTGCCCGTGCCGTCCCCGTCGATCTCGGTGCTCGGCGACATGGGACGCCGCTTCGCGGGCCTGTCCGGATTCTCCCCAGAGCTGCTGCGCTGGCTGACGTACGGGCGGGTCATCGACACCACCGCGCTGGAGAACGAGCTGTCGTGGCGTCCCAAGTACAGCTCCGAGGCGGCCTTCGCCGACTTCGCCGCCGCCCAGGGCCTCGGCCACGGGCACGGCCGCCTGGCCGGACTGCTGGGACGCACCTGAGAGGGGAGCCGGCATGATGAACGCCCACCAGCCGAAGGACGACGAGGGCGCGCAGGTCATCCGGCTCGCCTCCGTCCGCGACGACTCCACCGGCGACGACCCGCCGGAGCGAACCCCGCTGGAGCGCGGGATCGCCTCCGGCCTGGCGTTCCTGCGCCGCCGGCTGTCCGGCGAGTACGAGGTCGACGAGTTCGGCTTCGACCCCGAGTTCAACGCCACGGTCGTCCTGCCGCTCGCCCGCGCCCTCTACGAGCACTGGTTCCGCGTCGAGCTCGACGGCGTGGACAACATCCCCGAGGGCGGTGCGCTGCTCGTCGCGAACCACTCCGGCACCGTCCCCATCGACGCGCTCATGCTGTCGGTCGCGCTGCACGACCACGCCGACCGGCAGGTCCGCCTGCTCGGCGCCGACCTCGTCTACCAGATCCCGCTGCTCGGGCACCTGTCCCGCAAGGCCGGGCACACGCTCGCCTGCAAGTCCGACGCGTCGCGCCTGCTCGCCAAGGGCGAGCTCGTCGGCGTCTTCCCGGAGGGCTTCAAGGGCGTCGGCAAGTCGTTCGCCGACCGCTACAAGCTCCAGCGCTTCGGCCGCGGCGGCTTCGTCGGCACCGCCCTGCGCGCCGGGGTGCCGATCGTCCCCTGCGCCATCGTCGGCGCCGAGGAGATCTACCCCAAGATCGCCGACATGCGCCCGCTGGCCCGCCTCCTCGGCCTCCCGTACTTCCCGATCACCCCGACGTTCCCTCTGCTCGGCCTCGCCGGGCTCATCCCGCTCCCGTCCAAGTGGGTGATCCGCTTCGGCGAGCCGATGACGCTGGACGAGTACGACGCCGACGCCGCCGACGACCCCATGACGGTCTTCGAGATCACCGACCACGTCCGCGAGAACATCCAGCAGATGCTCTACGAGACGCTGCTCCGCCGCGGCCCCGCCTTCCTCTGACCGCCCGCGCCACTCGGGAACCCCTCTCCCGGCGTCCGCGCCACAAGATCCGGACGCGGAGCGGAACGCGAGGGAGCGGCGATGATCGGACCACGCGCGGCATCCCGCAGCTCAAGGTGGACTTCGTCGACGCCCAAGGGCGGCCGGTGCCGACCATGCACGTGTCGGGCATCTTCCGCGACGCCTCCGGCCGGATCATCGGCGGTGTAGACGATGTCGGCCAACTCGACAGCTTCACCGACGTCCCACCGGGCCGCGCACCGCTCCAACTCATAGCCAGAGTGGGCCTGCCCAAGCACACCGCCGACGAGCGCACCGAAATCCACGTCTACCCAGCCGTTGGGGACGACGTTGATTCTTCGGCGATGATGCGCTGCATCCATACGGTGATGCCCGTCAACAAGCTGCTCTCCGGCTTTCGGTCGCCTCGAATGGCCAGGTAGACCGTCCAATCGTCGATACGACGCCGGACGAACCGACGGTGGCCATCGTCTCCGGGCAAAGGCAAGCCGGCCGCCCACTGCTGGAATTCATCTGGATCGGCGGCCTTCATCGCGACCGTGTCCACGAGTTCGACAATGGCCGTCTTGGACACGGTCGCGACGGGGTCGCGCAGGATCGCCGCCGCGGCACCGTCGTCGAAACGGCGCCGTGAGGCGGCGACCACTGCGATGACCTTGCGGTATGCGTCCAAGCGGGCGTGCTCGTCCTCAACGGCCTCGTCAATGTCCACGTCGATGATTCCCGCGTCGGCGAGCAATGCCGTCAAATTCGAGCGCAGCGTCAATACCGTTCTCCTCCGCCCGACGCCCGTATCCGCAGTCCGTACCTGCTACGGCGGGCCGACCACCGCCGGACGAGGGACGGTCCGCGTGTGATCATAGGTGGGTTCGGTCCGCCACCAGGATGGAGGCGCCATGAACGCGCCGCACGTGTTCTTCGACCCCTTCGTTGGGGCAAGGCCGGCCGGTGAGGCCCATTCAAGGCTGGACGAACTGCGGGAGCAGCACACCGCCTTTCGAAGTGACGCCGGGCACGGATTCTGGGTCCTGACGCGCTACGACGACATCCTCGCCGCGTTACGGGATCCGGAAACGTTCTCCAGCCGGGCGATCGCCGTCATCGAACCCGACCCCGCACACCAGTGGATTCCGGTCATGCTGGACCCGCCGCTGCACACGACCTGGCGGCGGTTGTTGCGCCCCCCTGTTCTCTCCCGTGGCCGCCGCGGTGATGGAGAAACGGATAACGCAGCACTGCATATCGCTGATCGAAGGCATCGCGAGCCGGGGCTCCTGCGACTTCGTCGCGGATTTCGCCCGGCTCTACCCGACGACCGTCTTCCTGGAGTTGCTCGGCCTGCCCACCGAACGGCTGGAGGAATTCCTGGCGTGGGAGTACGCCATCCTGCATCCACCGCCCTCCGGTTCCGGACGGCGCGAGGCCATGGGCGCGTTGACGACCTGCTTCACCGAGCTCATCCAGGACCGCCGGGCCCACCCGCGCGAGGACCTGGTCAGCGCCGCGACCACGTTCGTCGTCGACGGACGTCCGGTCACCGACGACGAACTGCTGCAACTGTGCATCCTGCTCTTCCTCGCCGGGCTGGACACCGTCGCCGCCCATCTGTCCTTCACCTTCTGGCATCTGGCCCGCCACGACTCCGACAGGGCCAGGCTCGTCGCCGAACCGGACGTCATCCCGGACGCGATCGAGGAGTTCCTCCGCGTCTACGCCCTCGTCCTCCCCGCGCGCAAGCTCACCCGCGACATCGACATGCACGGGTGCCCGATGAAGGCCGGGGACATGGTCATGCTCCCGCTCGCCATGGCCGCCCGCGACCCGCGCACGATGCCCGCCGCGTCCACCATCGACATCGACCGGCCTCCGACCCGCCACCTGGCCTTCGGCGCCGGTCCGCACCGCTGCCTCGGCGCCCACCTCGCCCGCCTCGAACTCCAGATAGCCCTGCGCGAATGGCATGCCCGAATCCCCGGCTACCGCATCTCCCCGGATGAACAACCCGTCGAGCACGCCAGCCTCGTCCTGGGCCTGGACGCCCTCCCGCTGACCTGGTGACCCGGGGCTCAGACCGTCTTGAGCATCCCGCCGTCGATTGGCGTCTTCGATCCGGCCTTCCAGGACCTGCGCGTAACCCTCGACGCTGCGCCGGTGAATCTCTCCCGGTCCTGGGTGCGAGGTGTCCGCTGTTCCCTGCGACATGCGAATGCTCCTCCGTGGGGACGGGCGAGGCAGCAAGTGGGGAGTACCCCGGTTGCCGCGTTCGGCTACGCTAACTGGGGAAGTCCCCGGTTAGCAAGGAGGGTCATGCCACCGCAGAGCGCCGGACCTGGGCAGCGTCCGGAACCCCAGCGTCGTCTTCGCGCGGACGCTCGGCGCAACTACGACCTGCTCGTGTCCGCGGCCAGGGACGTCTTCCACGACCAGGGCGTCGACGCACCGCTCGACGACATCGCCCGCCGAGCCGGCGTCGGCAACGCCACGATGTACCGGCACTTCCCGACGCGCCGCGAACTGATCATCGCCGTCTACTCCGAGGAAGTGGACGCGCTCTGCGCCCGAAGCCAGGCCCTGCTGACCGAAGATCCTCCTGGCGACGCCCTCTTCGGCTGGCTCGCGGACTTCATCGCACACGTGGCGACCAAACGAGACCTGGCGCTGTCGATCACTGGTCAGCGCTCCGCCCTGTTCGATCGCTGGCACGAGTCGATGCACACAGCCGCGTCCGCTCTGCTGACCCGGGCACAAAGCGCTGGCGCTGTGCGGCCCGACCTCAGCGCGTCGGAACTACTCGCCCTGGCCAACGGGATCGCACTGACCGCCACGGACGCCACTCAAGCAGAGCGCCTCGTCCTCTTGATCAGACAAGGCACGGACACTCCCTCGACACCGGCCGACAGCGCCCGCTGAAAGGGCAAGCGCAGTCCAGACGGCCCCGCGAGCCACTCAGCCACGAAGATCACGACCTACGGCTGAACACCGATCGCCGGGCCACGCGAGGAGGGGTGGGAGTGTGGCCCAGTCTCGTCCAAGCTACGAGGCGGCCACACCGCCTCATGGGGGGGATTGGCGCGTGGTCGACCAGCCTTTCGAGGTGGTGAAGACCGGTATCCAGGGAGCCAATCCAGAAGGTGGCCGTCCGCGCGCCATGGACCGGTCGGTCATACCGTCGAGTGCGGTATCGATCGGCTCAAATGCCACCGCGCGGCAGCATCACTCTCATTTCCCGGCTTTACGCGGAGTCTTGTCGGGGGGGCGCCGAGTGGCTTGTCCGCGCCCGGTACGGTCGGCGCGAACAAGCCGGCACTCCAACGCAAGGTCGCCTTGAAGGCCACTTCGGCTCGTGGCTGAAAGAGCCTGGGGCGGGAGTCACCGATTTTCTTGGTCGAGTTCGCCGTGCGCCTCCGCTGAAAGGTCCTGCCAGTCGGCCCAGGTCTTGAGCCGGTCGGCGTAGGCCTGCTGAAGCATCGGGTAGAAGCCCAGGCCGAACAGCACCCGCAGGGGCGGGTTGTCGGAGTCGACGAGCTTGAGGAGTGCCTGGGCAGCGGCGGCCGGGTCACCGGCGGGCTGCCTTCCGGCGACCGCACCGAGGCGTTGGCGGAGAGCGTCGTAGGCCGGGGCGGTCTGGGCCATGTGGCCGTTGGCGAGCGGATCAGGGTTCTTGCCGTCCCTGGTGGCGAAGCCGCCGGGCTCGATGATGGTCACCTTGACGCCGAAGTTGGCGACCTCGCCGGCGAGGGCTTCGTTCAAGCCCTCAAGGGCCCACTTGGAGGCGTGATACGCGCCGCCGAGCGGCATGGCGATGACCCCGGCCGCCGAGGACAACTGGACGATGTGACCCGAGCGCTGCTCGCGCAGGTACGGCAGCGCGGCCTGGATCACCCACACCGCGCCGAACAGGTTGGTCTCCATCTGGTCGCGCAACTCCCGCTCGGTCAGTTCCTCGACCGCGCCGACCTGGGCGTACCCGGCGTTGTTCACGATGACGTCCAGACGGCCGAAGTGCTCCTTGGCCTTCTTCACGCTGTCGAAGACGGCGCCCTTGTCGGTCACGTCCAGTTCGAGCGGAAGCACCGCGTCGTTATGGGCGGAAACCAGCTCATCAAGGCTCGCAGTGTTCCGGGCGGCCGCGGCCACCTTGTCGCCGCGCGCCAGGGCGGCCTCGACGAATTCGCGCCCCAGACCGCGCGACGCACCGGTGACGAACCAGACCTTGCTCATGATGACGTTCCGTCCTTCGGGTCGTTGTTGATTCGGACACAAGACGCCGACCAACCGATCCCCGTGACAGGTGTCGCTACGTGACCTGCACCATAGATGTCTCACGCCCCTGGTGAGCAGGCGTACGGACTCACCGGTCCGGCCGCTGATGGCGGCCGCGAGGAACCCTCAGACGCCACCTCCGGGCGTGGCGCCGTTCGGTCGTGCCACGGGTTGTGCTCGACCGTTCGCTGATGGCCCGCGAGCAACTCGCGTGCCAGCGCATGGAGGTTGAAGATCTCGTTTGTCAGTGACAGGCGACAGACTCGGTGCCGGCGTTTCACTTGAGTATTGGAGAGTCGGCCATGCAGGTACTGTTCAGCGGCGAGGTGCACGTTCACTACAGTCAGTTGTACGTCACCAGTTCGCCGGACCTTATACCTGACCTGCAAGTCTGTTTCCTGGGGCAGGAGAACGGGCTGTGCGGCGCAGCGTCACCAGGTGCGCTGTACCTGATCACCGGACTGCATACCGGCGACGTCGGGTTCGTCGTCGAGTCGCACGACGAGCCGCCTCCGGTCGATGAGGACTGGGAGGACATCGTCGAGGTCTCTTTCACACCCGAGACCGATGACGTGACCCTGATGCAGTGGGCTGCTGAGGCCACGCGGAGCCTGGACCTGGATCGGGTCGACTACCGCGTCCGGTACTGCGCGAGCGGCATGCAGGCGGCCAGGGACGCCGACACCAGGCTCGATGACGAGCCACAAATCGACCGTTATCTCTTGCAATTCTGGCCCGCCCCGCCCGAGGCCGATCGTGTGCTGAAGCAGACCACGGAGCACGCGGCGTACTGGCACGGATTCGCGCGTGGTCTGCCACCGGCTCCCACGCCCGAGGAGCGAGCAGAGGCGGCGCGTCTGGCCGAACTGGAGAAAGAGCGCGAAAGGGAGCAGGCCAGGCTGCGGTTCGAGGCACAGTCGTGGGGCGGGCGCTTGCCCAGCGAGCAACTTCGGAGCGTGTCCGGTAACGCGCGCGCCATGGCGCGCCTCGACCGCGAACTAGGTGAGGCGCTAGCCGCCGCTGACCCGCAGGTGCAGGGCGAGGTCGCCCGATGGGTGGCGCGCCGCGCCTACGACGTGGCCGGTCTGACGAGTATTGATTGGATCGCCCCCGCGCTGCACGCCATGGACCAGGGACGGGAGCTCCCATCGCCTTTCGGTGACTTTGAACAGGTCTGGCAGGTGCTGTGGGCTGACGAGCGCGTGCCGAGTACGACGGTCACACTTCCCGATGGACGGACCCACAACTTCTCCCAGCAGGCCGCCGCCATTCCCGCACTGTTCGGGGCCGTCGAATCCGACCCGTTGCAGGCGGCGCTCGACGCCCTCTGGGCTGCGGCGGCCGCCTTCGGTACCGACTACCCCAGCCTCCTTCAGGAGGTTCGGACCGCGTTCGCACTCTGATTTTGAGGCTGCCTTGGTGGCGGTGTGCGGCAGGGGACGCCCCAGGCGGTGCAGGTCGTTGCCAGCTTCCGACTGTGGCACCACCTTGGCTAGGCGGTCGTGGTTTTGCTGGCGAGAAGTGACCGCGTTTGTTCGTGAGTTCTGACCGCACAGGATGGCCGGATGCGTGATCAATGTCTGTGAGAGGTGACCGCGCTGCGTCGGGGGGCCGCAGCCTTGCGGACCCCCGTGCACGACGCTTGGTGGGCAGCGGCGCGAAAGGCGCACGGCGATGCCGCTGGAACGCGTGCGCTGGTCGAGGTCCTGCTGCTGCACCGGCACATGGACGGCGAGCACGTCGTTGCCGGGCTGGCAGCCGCACTGCGGGCCGGGGCGCTGACCGCGGACGCGGTCGGGCTAGAGGCCCGCAAGGCCGCCGACGCCGGCGACCAGACGGCCACCGATGACAACGGGCCGGCCGACCCTGCCGCGGTCACCTCGCTGACCGCGCGCCGCCTGGAAAAGCTGCCGCCCGATACCCGGCCGCTGCCCTCGGTCGCCGCCTACGACCAACTGCTCCGCCTACGCTCCGCGACATAGGACCGGACCACTTGATAGGACACATCCGACATCCCGTGCTCGTCGATCAGCCGGTGATAGATCCGCGTGATGGTATGCCGCTGCTTGCGCGGCGCGTCCAGGTCCGCCAGCAACATCTCGTCGATGGCAGGCTTGCACGGATCCAGCTTCGAACCCCGAGGCGGCGGCTTCTTCCGCGGCTCAGGCCACGCCGACGACAGCGCCTTGACGATCGTCCGCCGGCCCACACGGTACTTCCGCTCTATCGCACGGCCCGACATCCCCGCGCGGGCATCTCGGCGGATCGCGGCGTACAACTCGACCTTCGAAGGGGGCATGAGGACGCTCCTCGACTACGAAGCGCGTCCAGCGCCTCACCGAACGCCACACGGTGCGGTCGAAACTCACGAACAACGACTTCACCGCAACACCGCCGCGGTCACGCCCGACGAGCAACTGCGGTCAGCTCTCGCCAGCAACACCACGGTCGAAACGATCGTGGTCGCCGCCCGCGGTGCGCTCGTCGCAGCGCCCTCCCTCAAGGGCTGACGCGGCGGCCATCGCGTGGGAGGTGGAACTCCGGTCGGATGAGGCGTCCTGCAAGGCAGGTCGGCCGCGCACGCTACGCCCTGGCAGGCTGTCGTGTTGGACGCGTCTCAAGTTCAGGTGCCCTCGGTGGATCGGGTCGCGCATGTTGGCCTTGTCGTCCACGAGGAGCACGCGCCAGCTCTCGCTCATCGGCTCGCAAGGCCTAGCGGGGTTCGAGGACGGCGGTCCGGGTGGCGGCGATGCGGGCGCGGGTCCTGAAGCTGCTGGCTGCGCTTGGGTGGAGCGGCTCGCCGACACGGAGGCGAGTATTGGCTACGCGTGCGGGCGTCCTTCGGCAGGTGTGCCTGGGTGGGATGGGGGGTCGGGTTCGCTGGGGAACTGGAGGGCGGTGTGGCGTGCTGGGTGCGTGGCCCCGCAGAGTCGCTGTCGGTGGTCGCGTCGGTCGCCCTGGTTGCGGCCGAGGAGCAGGTGGGCGGGGCTACGGGATGGTCGGCGCGGGGTGCGCGGCAGCACGTCCCCGATCTTGAGCAAGCGTGGAAGATCTATCTACCGGTCGATGGTGTGGGCTGCCCCAGTGCGGCAGTGCCGAGGAGGTCTAGGCAAGCTGCACGGTGATGAGGGCAGTGGCTACGTCGACCTGCGGTGCTGGCTACGCGAGCGGGGCGTCCTTCGGCGGGCTTGTCCGGACGGTGTGGCAGCCGTGTTCGCCGAGGAGATGGTGGACGGGGTTGGTGGTGGTCGAGGCGGTGCAGGGTGCGCGGCAGCGCGTCCTCGACCTCGGCAGGTGTGTCTGGACGGGTGGCGGTCGTGTTCGTCGAGGAGTTGGTGGAGGGCGGTGTGGCGTGCCGGGTGTGGGCTCCGCCGGGGATGCGGTGCCGGTCGCGTCGCTCGTTCCCTATTCCGGCCCTGGAGTAGGTGGTGGTCGGGGTGCGGCGTGAGGCTGGCGTGGGCCAGGACGATCGTGGGTGGCCGCGACTGATCCAGCGACTAACGGGGGACCGGGGCGGTGGGGTTTAGGGATTGGTGACCCCTCGGCGGCGAGGCGAGGGGTGGTACTGGGGTGGGGTGTTAGGGGGCGCCGGGTGGGTGGTTGGTGTTGGGGTGATCGTTCGAGGGGGATTGCGGGGTGAGGGGCTGTGGTGGGTTTGGGGTCGATGATCCAAGGGGGCGGGGCGGCAGGCTGTCGGGTGTTTGGGGGGCGGAGGCGGTAGATGTGGCGGCCGGTGGGGGTTCGGGTTATGTGGATGCGGTCGGGGTTGGTGGCCTTGTAGCGGTTGTGCCAGCCGCAGGTGAGGGTGAGTTGGTCGATGTCGGTGGGGGCTCCGAGGGCCCAGCCGTGGACGTGGTCGACTTCGCACAGGGTGCCGAGGACTTGGCAGCCGTGTACGGCGCAGGTGGGGTTGAGGGCTTCGAGGACGCGGCGCTGGGCGGGGGTGGCGAAGCGTTCCGTGCGGCCTAGGTAGAGCGGGATGCCGCCCTGGCCGAGGAGGAGGGGGGAGACGCCGGCGGACAGGGCGATGCGGCGGGCTTGTTCGGCGGGGATGGGGGTGCCGTCGGGGAGCCGGGCGGGGGTGGTGCCGCCGGTGAGGGTGTCCAGGTCGCAGAGGACGGTGACCTTGGTGGCCCGGTGGCCGCCGGAGAGGACGGCGGTCAGCGCTGCGGCGGTTCGTTCGGCCAGGTCGCGGTGGTCGTCGGTGCCGGTGGGTTTGGCCAGGGGGCCGAGGGTGCCGTCCCAGATGGCGGCGTCTTCGGCGTTGAGCCAGCCTTTGATGTAGCGGCCGCCGTCCAGGGAGCGGGTGGAGTCGATCCAGGAGCGTTCGTATCCGCGCCGGGTGTCGTCGGGGGCCGGTTCGGTGCCGTCGCGTTCGGTGATGATGTCGCGGATGCGACGGCCGAAGGCGGCGATCTTCCCGGCGGAGAAGTCCCTGCCGACCATGTCGAGCAGGACTTCTTCGGCCGTCGCGCAGTCGTGGTCGTCCAGGCGGGCGACGGCGCCTGCGATGGTGGCGGCGTAGCCGAAGGACAGTTCGCCTGCGGCCCACTGTTCGGCCACGCGGGGGAGGCGGTGGTGCTGGCGGGCCAGGGTGAGGCGTTCTTTGGCGCGGGCGTCGCGCATGCCCAGGCGGTTGCGCAGCCATGACTGGGTGGAGGGGAAGCCCCACCGTTGCACTTCGCGGCCGGTGTCGACCACCCCGATGAATCCGGCGAGGGCGGCTTCGTGCATGTCGGTGGCGGCGGCGAGGGCTTCGGTGAGTTCCATGCAGGCGGGCGCCGAGGGTGGTGGGGTGCGCCTGGCGAGTTCGACGGCGATCGCGGACGCGGCGTTCACCAATTCCATGGTGGACGCCGATTCGAGGTCGACCGCGACTTCCATGGTTTTATTGTATGCGATTCGCGTGCCTTGAATGATCGATTGCCGGTTTGATTATTGTCACCACCCGGATACGTCGGAGTTCGACGTCAATCCGCCGAAAGATTGGCACGTGTGGAATCTAGCGGCTTTTGTATTTCGCCACTATTGTCCGCTTTGGGTTGATGGTTTGTCGGCTCTTGGACGGCGGTGGGGGCGGCGCGTCGGCGGGGGGCAGGCGGAGCCTGCCCGTTGAAAGCTGCACCTAGGGGCCGTAGAGGCTCCGAAGTCAAGGGTGGGACGGAGTCCCATCGCGAAGCGACGCCGAAGGCGCCCTTGACTTTGGAGGGGCGGCCCCGTACGCAGCGCCGCCCCCACCGCCCGGTCAAACGAACGAACGCATGCCGAACAATGCATGGAACTAACGACCAGATTCGACGCTGGTTTCACGTCTAAAACACAGATGAAACCCGAACGAAAGCGCGCTGAAAATGGGAAGGCCCAAGCTCCATGGCATGAACACGAAAGCACGGCAGACGGCCATCTATGCGACCGGGCTGCGGAAGGCGTTCGGGGAGAAGGTCGTCCTCGACGGGATCGATCTGGACGTGCCGCGCGGGACGGTCTTCTCGTTGCTCGGGCCGAACGGGGCCGGGAAGACGACGGTGGTGCGGATCCTGTCCACCTTGATCCGCGCGGACGGCGGCGGGGCGCGCATCGCCGGGCGGGATCTGGCGACGGACCCCGATGGGGTGCGCCGGGCGATCGGGGTGACCGGGCAGTACTCGGCGGTCGACGGCCTGCTCACCGGCCGGGAGAACCTGATCCTGATGGCGGACCTGCACCACCTCGGCAAGGCCGACGGCCGCCGGATCGCCGACGAGATGCTGGAGCGGTTCGATCTGGTGGATGCGGCGGGCAGGACGGCCGCCACGTACTCGGGCGGCATGCGGCGGCGGCTCGACATCGCGATGACGCTGATCGGGGATCCGCAGATCATCTTCCTGGACGAGCCGACGACCGGGCTCGATCCGCGGAGCCGGCGGACGATGTGGGAGATCATCCGGGAGCTCGTCCACGGCGGAGTGACGATCTTCCTCACCACCCAGTACCTGGAGGAGGCGGACCATCTCGCCGACAAGATCGCGGTGCTGGACGGCGGCCGGCTGGTCGCCGAGGGCACGGCGGACGAGCTGAAGCGGCTGGTCCCGGGCGGCCATGTACGGCTACGGTTCGCCGATCCGGCCCGGCTGGACGCGGCGGCGCGGGCGCTCGGCGACGCGACCCGTGACGACGACGCGCTCGCCCTGCAGGTGCCGAGTGACGGCGGCGTCCGATCGCTGCAATCGCTGCTCGGCCGCCTGGGGGACGCGTCGGTCGAGGTGGACGATCTCTCCGTCCACACCCCCGATCTGGACGACGTCTTCCTCGCTCTCACCGGCCAGACCAAGCGCGAGCACGAGAACCAGGACGAGAGGGTGAGTTCGCGATGACTACGCTCACGCAGGCGGCGACCGACTCCGCGACGATGCTGCGCCGCAACCTGCGGCACGCGCTCCGGTACCCGTCCCTGACGCTGGCCGGGATGATGGTGCCGATCCTGATCCTGCTGCTCTTCGTCGGCGTCTTCGGCAACGCGCTCGGCGCGGGTGTCGGCGGGGCGGCCAAGGGCGACTACATCAACTACGTGGCGCCGGGGATCATCCTGATGGCGATCGCCTCCGGGTGCATGGCGACGTCCGTCGCCATCTGCACGGACATGACCGAGGGCATCGTCGACCGGTTCCGGACGATGGCGATCTCGCGGTCCTCGCTGCTGACCGGGCACGTCGTCGGCAGCATGATCCAGACGCTGATCAGCACGGCGGGCGTCATCGCCGTCGCGGTCGCGATGGGGTTCCGGACGCGCGGCGGCGTCCTCGACTGGCTCGCGGCGATCGGGCTGATGCTGCTGCTCACGTTCGCGCTGACCTGGGTGGCGGTCGCGCTGGGGCTGCTGGCGAAGAACCCGGAGGGCGCGAGTAACTCGCCGATGGTCATCCAGTTCCTGCCGTTCCTCGGCAGCACGATCGTCCCGCCGGAGTCGATGCCCGCGGGGGTGCGGTGGTTCGCCGAGTACCAGCCGTTCACGCCGATCATCGAGACGGTGCGGGGGCTGCTGCTGACCACGCCGGACGGACGCGACGTGATGCTGTCCCTCGCGTGGTGCTCGGGCCTGGCCCTGGGCGGCTACGTGTACTCGAAGGTGCTGTTCAACCGGAAGGCGCCCCGCTGACGCGGGCTTCCATCAGCCGGCGGGCCGCGTCCCGCAGCCCCCCACGGCCGAGGCCGGCGTACTCCGACACCGCGTCGGCGTACGCCGGCCCGTCGGCGTCCTCGGCGGCGCGGCGCGCGGCCGCGGACGACATCGTCGGCTGGAACGCCCTGATGTGGTGGAGCCGCTCCGCGAGCGCGATCGCACGTGCGGCCCACGCGAGACCGTCCGGGCCGACGTCGGGACGAGCGAGTTCCGCCATGGCGAGGGCGAGCAGCAGACCGCCGCAGACGGGCAGGTCCATGAAGAAGGACGGCAGCGGCTCCTGCCGGTCGGAGAGCAGGACGGCGAGCTTGGCCGGCAGCCCCGCGACGATGTCCTCGACCAGGTCGGGCCGGCCGTGCCCGGCGTGGGCGACGACGGCGACGCAGTGGGCTTCGAGCGCGTACGGGTCCAGGTCGGAGGCCGCCATCGGGCTGGGCTCGCGGGAGAGCCGGTCCACGGCCTCCCGCCACAGCCGCAGCCCGGTGTCCACGTCGCCGCGGGCGATCGCGATCTCCGCGCGGGCACCGAGGTTGAAGGTGGCCGTGCCGTACTCGTCGTCCGGCCCCTGCCCTTGGAGGAGCGACCGGTCGAGCCACTGCTCCGCCTCGTCGCACTGCCCGAGCGAGATGTGAGCGGCGGCGAGCGCCCACATCAGCCCGAACGTGTCGGGCCACCTGTGCCGCTCCATCAACTCCAGCGACGTGTGGAGGTGGTGCAGCGCGCGCTCGCCTTGGTCGAGTTGCGCCAGAAGCTCGCTGAGCCGCGAGTGGGCGAGCAGCAGCAGCCACGGGGCGGGCGACGTACCTGCCCCTGCGAGCATCCTCTCGGTGGACGCGACCGCGCGTTCCAGATCCCCGTTCCTCTCGTGCATGTAGCCGGCGCCGAAGTTCGCGACGGCGGCGAGCGCGGGGGCGTCGCTCTCGCACATCGCGGTGAGGGCGGGGCTGTCCGGCCCGAGGATCTCCGGCAGCGAGGCCATCATGAGCGCCATGGCCCGGACGGGGTCGGTCGGCGGCGGCGCCGGGAGGCGCCGCAGCGCGACGAGCGCGCGCGTCGCCCGCGGCCCCTTCAGCATGGACGTCATCAGGACGCTGAGGGCGAGCGCCGTCCGGGTGACCTCCACGTCCTCCGGCCCGGGGCGGAACCGGCTCAGCAGCCCCGCGCTCTCCTCCAGCAGGACGATCAGCCGGCTGTAGGCGGATTCCAGCGTCCACATCCCGCCGAGGACGGCGGCCACCGCCGCGACGGCCGCGCCGTCCTGCCGGGCGAGCCCGTGGCGGTGCACGTGGAGCAGGTTGTCCTGCTCGACCCGGACGCGCTCCACGAAGTCGAACGGCTCGGCGCCGAAGAGAGGCCCGTGGTGCATCGCGCCGAACTCGCGCGCCCAGGCGAGCAGCCCGGCGACCGCGCGCTCCGTCTCGCCCTCGGCCTCCCGGTGGGACGCGCTGAACTCGCGGACGCTCTCCAGCATCCGGAACCGGGTCCCCGGCACGCCCTCGACCACTTCGAGCAGCGACTGGTCGACGAGGTCCTCCAGGACCTCCAGCACTTCACCACCGGACAGCAGATGGCGCGCCGCGTCGGTCGTGAACCCGGCGGGGAAGATCGACAGCGCCCGCATGGCCGCCCGTCCCGACGGGGAGAGCAGGTTCCAGCTCCAGTCGACGACGGCGTGCATGGTCCGGTGCCGGGACGGTGCGTCGCGCGCGTTCCCCCGCAGCAGCGCGAACCGGTCGTCCAGGCCGCGGGCGATCTCCGACACGGACATGACCCGGACGCGCGCCGCCGCCAGCTCGATCGCGAGCGGCAACCCGTCGAGATGGCGGCACAGCTCCTCGACGGCTCCGTCCGGCAGGTCGACGCCGGGACGCGCCGCGTGCGCACGCTGCCGGAACAGCTCCACGGCCGTCGGCAGGTCCAGGGCGGGCAGCGGATACACCGACTCCGACGACAGCCCGAGGGGCGCGCGGCTCGTGGTGAGCACGCGCAGATCCCGTGTCAGGGACACCAGGGCACCGGCCAGGCCGGCGGCGCCGTCGATGACGTGCTCGCAGTTGTCCAGGGCGAGCAGCACCGGCCCCGGGCCGAGGACGTCCGCGATCGCGGAGACCAGGTCGGCCGGCCCGCCGAGGCGCCCTCGCGGGGACTCGCCCACGCCGAGGACCGATGCGACCTCCCCGGCCACGTCCTCGTCCCGCGCGACACCGGCGAGCGCGACGAAGTGGACCGCCCGCTGCGGGGCTTCCCGCGCGACGGTGTTCGCGAGCCGCGTCTTGCCCAGACCACCCGTACCGACGATCGAGGTGACACGGGACGTCCGCAGCAGGCCCAGCACGGCGGCGAGGTCCCCGCCGCGGCCGAGCAGCGGGTTCGGCTCGTGCGCGACCCCGCGCCGGACGGCGGGCGCCTCGTCCTGGAGCAGCTCACGGTGCAGCTCCTGGAGCGGCGTCCCCGGATCGGTGCCCAGCTCGTCCCGCAGCGAACGCCGGTAGGTCTCGTACCGAGCCAGCGCGGCCGAAGGACCGGCCGTGGCCGCCTCGCATCGCAGCAGCCCGGCGAGCACCTCCTCGTCCCGCGGATACTCGCGGACGACACCGGTGAGCGCGTCGAACCCCTCCGCGTGCCGCCCGAGCCGCGCCAGGGCGAGTGCGCGGGCGCGCATCAGCGTCCAGTAGGTCGGCACCCGTTCCGCCCGCAGGACGGACACCGGATCGTCCCCCGCGTCCCGTTCGGAAGGCGGCGACCCCTCCCACAGCGCGAGCCCTTCCTCGGCGTGCGCGAGCGCGCCCGCATGGTCGCCGTCCCGAGAGCACCGGGAGCTCGCGGACGCGGAGAGCACCACGGCCGACGCGTCCACGGCGGACTCGTCCAAGCCGAGCCGGTACCCGGTGGGCGTGCTGGCGATGACGTCCGCGCCGAGCTGGGACCGTGCCCGCGAGACGGCGACCTGGAGGGCCTTCGCCGGTTTCTCCGGACGGTCGTCCGGCCACAGCCCTTCGACCAGCCGCACCACGGACACGCCGGTGCGCGGCTCACCCGCGAGCAGCGCGAGAAGCCCCCGCAGCCGAGGACTCGTGACATCCCGCCCACGACAGGCGACGCGGGACAACAGCCTCAGCTCGACGGTCACGGGGACAGACTAGAGCCGGGCCGACCAGAACCGGGCTGAGCAGACAAGCCGACTGGAGACGGGCCGACTATAGACAGGCCGACTATAGACAGGCAGGGCCGAGCGGCCGCGGTCAGCTTGTGCGGTAGTGACGGCGGAGGGCGATGCCGGCCGCCACGCCGCCCGCGATGGCGCCGGCGCCCGCGGCGGCGGGGAGGGCGACCATCGTGACCTTGCGGCCGGTGCGGAAGTCGTGGATCGGCCAGCCGTGGTCCCGGGCGTGGGCGCGCAGCTCGGCGTCGGGGTTCACCGCGTGCGGGTGGCCGACGGCGGTCAGCATCGGCAGGTCGTTGACCGAGTCGCTGTAGGCCGAGCAGCGCGCCAGGTCGAGCCCTTCGCGCTGGGCGAGGGCGCGCACGGCCTCCGCCTTCGCGGGCCCGTGCAGCAGGTTCCCGACGAGCCGCCCGGTGTAGAGGCCGTCGCTGGTCTCGGCGACGGTGCCGAGCGCGCCGGTCAGACCCAGGCGGTGCGCGATCGTCCGGGCGACCTCGACGGGCGTGGCGGTGACGAGCCACACCTGCTGGCCGGCGTCGAGGTGCTGGAGGGCGAGGGAGCGGGTGCCGTGCCAGATGCGGTCGGCCATCACCTCGTCGTAGATCTCCTCGCTCAGGTTGACGATCTTGTCGACCCGCTGCCCGGCGACGAACGCGAGCGCGGCCTCCTTGGCGCTGCCGATGTGCTCGGAGTTCTCGGTGCCGCGCAGCCGGAACGCGGCCTGGCCCCAGGCGAACATGGCGAGGTCGCGCATGGTGAACAGCTTGCGCGCGGCGAGCCCCCGCGCGAAGTAGTAGATGGACGCGCCGCGCATCATCGTGTTGTCGACGTCGAAGAACGCCGCGGCCGCGGGGTCGGGCGCCGGGAGCGGTCCCAGTTCGGCCGCCGCCGCGGCGGCCTCTCCGGCGCTCTTGTGGTCCTCGTCCCTGCCGCGGCCCCAGAAGTCCCGCTGCCAGATTCGCCGCATGAGCGAAGCCTAGTCAACCGGCTCCCCGTGGCCGTCCGCACGGCCGTGATTGCGACCGTCCTCACTCCGGTCGCCCGCGGCCGCCACCAGCCGCTCGCGCAGGACGGCGCGGAACCGCGGGTCCGGCCTCGGGTCGCCCGCCCGCAGCCGCGCCAGCACGTTCCCCTGCTCTGCGATCTTTCCCCGCCTCGTCTTCACGTCCCGGTTCTCACTGGCCGCTCCCTTGCGGACTACTCCAGGCGCGAACGCGCTCCTGCCCGCTGAACGAGCGGGCTCCGGGCCGGGTTACGGCCCGAAGGTTCCTTGATAAACAATGCAATAGCCGCCGCGCAAGGGGGCGGCGTCCCGAAAGCGGCGGGCGCGCCCCGGCCGGGCCTCAGCCGCGGAGGTCCTGCGGGAGCATGCGGGCCAGGGACCGGACGGCCCTGTACTGCAACGCCTTGATCGCGCCCGGCTTCTTGTCCATGATCAGGGCGGTCTCGGCGACGGTGAGCCCGTGCAGGAACCGCAGCACCACGCATTCCTGCTGCTCGGACCCCAGCCGCCGGACGGCCAGCAGCAGCGTCCGGTTGGTCATGGCGTCCAGGACGGCCCGCTCCGGCCCCTCCTGGTGGTGCTCCGGCTCGGCCGGTTCGGCGGTGCAGACCTCCAGCCGGTACCGGCCTGACTTGAAGTGGTCGGCGACGAGGTTCCGGGCGATCGTCACCAGCCAGGCACCGAAGTCCTTGCCCTGCCAGTGGAAGTCGCAGATGCGGCGGAGGGCCCGCAGGAACGTCTCGCTGGTCAGGTCCTCGGTGAGCGAGTGCGCTCCCACCCGGTAGTAGATGTACCGGTAGACGAGTTCGACGTAGTGGTCGTAGAGGGAGCCGAACGCCTCGGCGTCGCCGTCCCGCGCCCGCAGCACGAGCGCCTTCAGAACCTCGGCCCGGTCGCCAACACGGTCATCAACACGGTCGGTGGGACGGCCCGCGGGTCTTGTGGCCGGACGGACCAGCCCGCCCCGGGAATGCCGAGGAATCGGGAGAACCCCGGCATCGAGGGTCAGGCTGCTCATGCAGTTCTCCTCGGGGCGTACGCGACCTCCGGCGTGATCTGCCACTCTAGAGACCGAAAGGTACGCAAGGCAATGGTGCGTTCCGGGGAGCGGTTACCCGTCCGCCCCCGCCATCGGGCACCATGGGGCGCGATGGTCGATGCTCTTCTCGCGCTACTGGCGACCCTTGGTGCCCTCGCGGCGACCGGGTTGCTGATCCAGCGCGCCTCCAAAGACCGGCTGCTCTATCTGATCGCCTGGTCGTTCACGCAGGTCGGGCTCACGCTCGCCCTGCTGTCCATGGGCGTCGGCTTCCTCGCCGGGTACAACGGCCTGCTGTTCCGCGTCATGGAGCTCGGCGCCGCGCTGATCGGGCCGGTGTGGCTCGCGCTCGGCATGATCGAGCTGATCGCGCGGTACGTGCAGGTCCGCTTCGCCGCCTGGCTGTTCGCGATCTCCTACACGGTCGTCGCGATCGTGATCCTGATCCTCGACCCGCTCAAGGGCTCGCTGTCCAAGAGCCTGCCCAAGCCGGGCGACACCTACGACGCGCTGCCGCTGCTGCTGATCGACGGCGCGCACGTCGTCGCGGTCCTCGCGCTCGCGGGCTGCACCGGCGTGACCGCCTGGCTGGCCAGCAAGCAGGACCAGGAGGCCGCGGAGCTGCTCATCCCGGTCGCGCTCGTCGCCCTCGCCGGCGTCCTGGTGGTCAGCGGCACCCGCGGGTTCCTGCCCGCGCCGCTCGCCGTCATCGCGCTCGGCGCCGCCGCCGGGCTCGTCTGGTACGGCGCGATGCGCACGATCCCGGTGTACGACGAAGAGGGCTACGACGACTACGAGGACGAGCCCGCCACCGGCTACGAGGAGCAGGGCTACGCGCCCGCGTCCCGGCCGGAGCCCGTCCCGGCGCCGACCCCGCCGCCTGACCAGCGGCGCGGCGAGCTGCGCTTCCCCGAACCGTCCTCCGAAGAGCTGCGCTTCCCCGAGAACACCAGCATCCCGGTCCCCGAGCAGCCCGCCTATCCCGAGAGCCCGGCGCCCAACCCGGCCGGTCCCACGGCCGTCGACGGGATCGGCCAGTCACCGCTCGCCGGCCTCGCCAGGCAGGGCGCGCTCGGCGGCGAGCTGGCGAACGCGTGCGGCCAGATCACCGTCTACACGCTGCTGGACGGGCGCGAGAGCGCCTTCGACCGGCTCGCCGCCGACCTGGTGAAGGCGGCCCTCGCCGCCGAGCCGGAGACGCTGATCTTCGCCTCGCACGAGGTGGTGGGCGCCCCCACGCAGCGGATCTTCTACCAGATGTTCCGGGACGAGGCGGCGTTCGCCGCGCACCGCCGCCAGCCGCACCTGCAGCGCTTCCTCGCCGAGTCCCGCACCCACGTGATCGCCACCAACGTGATCGAGCTGAAGCTCGGCGCGGCCAAGGTGCCGCTGCCCGCGCCGGAGTACCCCGGGAGGTGACATGCCGGCGCATATCATGATCACGCTGCTCGGCAAGCCCGGTTGCCACCTGTGCGAGGACGCCCGCGCGGTGATCGAGCGCGTCGCCCGCGACCTGGACGTGCCGTGGGAGGAGCGCGACATCACGCGGTCGGAGCAGGACACCGAGCGGTACTGGGAGCAGATCCCCGTCACTCTGATCAACGGTGTCCAGCACGACTTCTGGCGCGTCGACGAGGCCCGCCTCCGCGCCGCCATCGCGAAGCTCCGCTGACCGCCGCCGTTCACCGTCGCCGCCGACCGCGGCCCCCTCGCCCCGCCGCCGCCCGCGGGCGCGCGGGACGAGCGCGTGGGACGATAGGACAAATTTTGTCTCGTCGGTCACATCCCTGCTCCGCCGAGCCTTTCCGGATTTAGTGTGGAAGACCCTGCTAGACGGGCCTTTCGGTAAATCAGGCGGATCGCCCGCGGACCCCACAACCGGGGGGTGACTTTGTGCGTGTATTCACAAAGGCTTAACCTGGTGGACGGCCCTGGGGCGGCCGGGGCGCGGCCGTGAGGCCGCCGCCCGCCCGCGCGTGCCGAGGGCCGCTGGTCATCCCCATGACCATTCCCAGCGTCGAGCCCGAAGAGCAGGCCGTGACACCTCGACAGAACCGCCACCGCGACCGCGCGGGCCGCGGTATCCCCGAAGCCACCGTGGCGCGGCTCCCGGTCTACCTCCGGGCCCTCACCGGCCTGCAGGAGCGCGGCGTCGCGACCGTCTCCTCCGAGGAGCTCGCGGCGGCGGCCGGCGTCAACTCGGCCAAGCTCCGCAAGGACCTGTCCCACCTCGGCTCCTACGGGACGCGCGGCGTCGGCTACGAGGTCGAGTACCTCGTCTACCAGATCTCCCGCGAGCTCGGCCTCACCCAGGACTGGGTCGTCGCCATCATCGGTGTCGGTAACCTGGGCCGTGCGCTGGCGGGCTACGGCGGTTTCGCGTCCCGCGGCTTCCGCGTGGCGGGCCTGCTCGACGCGGACGAGTCCATCGTCGGCCAGGAGATCTCCGGCATGACGGTGGAGCACATCGACCGGCTGGAGGACATCATCGCCGACCACGGCGTGTCCATCGCGGTCATCGCGACCCCGGCGGGCGCCGCCCAGGGCGTGTGCGACCGCGTCGTGGCCGCCGGAGTGACGAGCGTCCTGAACTTCGCCCCGGTGGTGCTGTCGGTGCCGGACGGGGTGGACGTGCGCAAGGTCGACCTCTCCATCGAGTTGCAGATCCTCGCGTTCCACGAGCAGCGCAAGGCGGGCGGGCCGGACGGGGTCGCCCCGCTGGCCGGCTCCGAGGAACCCCCCGGCGCGACGCAGTACGTGGAGACGGTGGAACTATGAGCCGTACAGCAACAACACGGGCAACACGGGCAAGCAAGGCAAAACGGGCAAGCGGGGAACGGGCCAGCAGGGAACGGGCCAACAGAGCAGGACTGGCAAGCGAGGCAGGGCGGGCAAGCGGAGACGCTGGAGACGGCAAATGAGCATTCTGGTCGTGGGCCTCAGCCACCGGAGCGCGCCCGTGGCGGTGCTGGAGCGCGCGGCGGTCGCGGGCGACGATCTGGTCAAGCTGCTGCACGCGGTGCACGAGTCCGCGAACGTCGCCCAGACCGCGATCGTCTCGACGTGCAACCGGGTGGAGATCTACGCGGTCGTCGACAAGTTCCACGGCGGCGTCTCGGCGATCTCCGAACTGCTGGCCCTGCACTCGGGCGTCCCCCTGGACGACCTGTCGCGCCACCTCTACGTGCACTACGAGGAGCGCGCCGTCCAGCACGTGTTCGCGGTGGCGTGCGGCCTGGAGTCGATGGTCGTCGGCGAGGGCCAGATCCTCGGGCAGATCCGCCAGGCGTTCCGGCTCGCCCAGGACGAGGGCACGCTCGGCCGCGACCTGCACGACGTCCTGCAGCAGTCCCTGCGGGTCGGCAAGCGCGCCCACCACGAGACCGGCATCGACAAGGCCGGCGCGTCGCTGGTCAGCGTGGGCCTGGACATCGCCGCCCGGCACCTCGGGCCGCTCACCGGCGTGCGCGCGCTCGTCGTCGGCGCCGGATCGATGAGCTCGCTGGCCGCCACCACGCTGAGCCGGGCCGGGGCGCGCGAGGTCGTGGTCGCCAACCGCACCCACGCGAACGCGGTGCGCCTCGCCGGGTCGCTGGACGTCCCGTCCCGCGCGATCGAGCTGTCCGTCCTGGACGCGGCGATCGCCGAGGCCGACCTGGTGGTGTCGTGCACCGGCGCGACCGGGCTGGTGGTGACCACCGGGCAGCTGACGTCCCGCGGCGTCGGCTCGGACGGGCGGCGCCGCTTCTTCCTCGACCTCGCGCTGCCGCACGACGTCGAGCGGAGCGCCGGCGACCTCCCTGACGTGGAGCTGGCCGGGCTGGACGACCTGCGCACCGCGCAGGAGGCCGCCCAGGCGATCGGCCCGGAGGCGGTCGAGGCCGTCCGGCGGATCGTGTGCGAGGAGGTCGAGGCGTTCCTCAGCGCCGCCCGTGCCGCCGCCGTCGCGCCGACCGTCGTCGCGCTGCGCAGCAAGGCGGCCGAGGTGGTCGAGGCCGAGCTGGCCCGGCTCACCGGCCGGGTGCCCGGGATGGACGACCGGGCCCGCGGGGAGATCGAGCAGACGGTCCGGCGCGTCGTGGACAAGCTCCTGCACGCGCCGACCGTCCGGGTGAAGGAGCTGGCGGCGGCGCCGGGCGGCGACTCCTACGCCGACGCGCTGCGCGAGCTGTTCGACCTGGACCCGAAGGCCCCCGAGGCGGTGGCCCGCGCGGACATGCGCGAGGAGGAGCCCAAGCTGGACCCGGGATGCGCGGAGGCCGACTGCGTCAGCCCGGTGTCCGCACCGAGGAGTGCCACGGCGCCGGACGGCGTGAACGTGGAGACGGTGAACGCCCAGGCCGCGAGCGTCCGGGCGGTCAGCGCCCGGGACACGGTCCCGGGGCGTGAAGGAGACGAGAAGTGAGTACGGCGAGCAGGGGCCCGCTGCGGCTGGGCACCCGCAAGAGCCTGATGGCGATGACCCAGTCCCGGGGCGTCGCGGACGCGTTGTCGCAGTTGACGGGGCATGCCGTCGAGCTGGTCGGGGTAACCACGCAGGGTGATGTCTCCAAGGCCCTGCTCGCCCAGATCGGCGGGACCGGAGTGTTCGTCAACGCGCTCCGCGACAGGATCCTGTCCGGCGAGGTGGACTTCGCGGTGCACTCGCTGAAGGACCTGCCGACATCCGAGACGCCGGGGATCGCGCTGGCGGCGACGCCGGTCCGCGACGATCCGCGCGACGCCCTCTGCGCGCCCGCGAAGCTCGCCGACCTGCGCCGCGGGGCGCGCATCGGCACCGGGTCGCCGCGCCGCGTCGCGCAGCTGCGGGCGCTGCGCCCCGACCTGGAGATCATCCCGATCCGCGGCAACGCCGACACCCGGCTGCGCAAGGTCACGGACGGCGAGCTGGACGCCGTGGTGCTGGCGCACGCCGGCCTGAAGCGGATCGGCCGGCTGGACGCGGTCGGCGAGGTCTTCGAGCCGGACCAGATGCTGCCGGCCCCCGGGCAGGGCTCGCTCGCGCTCGAATGCCGCGCCGACCGGGACGACCTCCGCGAGCTGCTCGGAACGGTCGACGACCCGCCGACCCGGCGGGCCGTCACCGCCGAGCGCACGGTGCTGGCCGTGCTGGAGGCGGGCTGTTCCGCTCCCGTGGGAACATACGCTGCCGAGATAGATGAAAAGCTGCATCTCACGGCGACCGTCGCGGCGTACGACGGGAGCCGGCAGGTGCGGCTGTCCGCAAGCGGCCACCCGGACGCCGCCGAGCAGATCGGGCGCGACCTCGCGTCCCGGCTGCTCGCGCAGGGGGCCGACCAGTTGATGGGGGAGCGAGATTGAGCCCCGCCGCGAAGTCCACCGCCGCCGAGAAGACCACCACCGACGAGCCCGCCGACAAGCCCGCTGCAGGCAGGTCCGCCGCGGGGAGCACGGCTGAGAGCACCGCCACGACCGCGAAGGGCGCCCCGGCGCGGGCCGCCGGGGCGGGGTCCGCCCGCCGGACGGCCGACCCGGGCACGGTCGCGATCGTCGGCATGGGCCCGGGCGACCCCGGGCTGCTGACCCTGCGCGCCGCCGCCGAGCTGGAGCGCGCCGACACGGTCATCGTGAGCCGGGCGCACTGCCCGGCCGAGATCCTGACGCACTGCCGCCCCGACGCCGAGATCATCGACACGGCGGAGGGCGACCCGGTGAAGCACGCCGCCCGCGCCGCGAAGGCGGGCCGCCGGGTGGTCCGGCTGTTCCGCGGCGACCCGGGCGTGGCGTGCAGCTTCGCCGCCGAGGGCGGTGCGCTGGCCAAGGCCGGCGTCCCGTTCGAGGTGGTGCCCGGCGTGTCGTCGGTGACGGGCGTGCCCGGCTACGCGGGCATCCCGCTGACGGACGACAAGAACCGCGAGATCCGGATCGTGGACGCCTCCGAGGGCGGCGTCGACTGGGAGCGCTACGCGGCCCGGGACACGACCCTCGTCATCCTCGGCGCCGAGGGCGCCGTGGCGGAGGTCGCGAAGGGCCTCGTCGCCGCGGGGCGTCCCGACTCCACCCTCGCCGCGATGACGAGCCTCGGCACGACGACCGAGCAGGAGACCGTGGTCTCCACGCTGCAGAAGCTCGCGTCCGACACCAAGGGCATGGAGGCGCCCGCCCTGATCATCGTCGGGGACGTGGTGGGCTGGCGCGACAAGCTGTCCTGGTTCGAGACCAAGCCGCTGTTCGGCTGGCGGGTGCTCGTGCCGCGGACGAAGGAGCAGGCCGCGTCGCTGTCGGACCAGCTGCGCGGGTACGGGGCCGTCCCGGACGAGGTCCCGACGATCTCCGTCGAGCCGCCGCGCACCCCGCAGCAGATGGACCGGGCCGTGAAGGGCCTCGTCACCGGCCGCTACGAGTGGGTGGTGTTCACCTCCACGAACGCGGTGAAGGCGATCCGGGAGAAGTTCACCGACTACGGTCTGGACGCCCGCGCGTTCGCCGGCCTCAAGGTCGCCGCCGTCGGCGAGCAGACCGCCGCCGCGCTGGTCGAGTTCGGCGTCCAGCCCGACCTGATGCCGTCCGGGGAGCAGTCCGGCGAGGGCCTGGCGCGGGAGTGGCCGCCCTACGACGAGGACCTCGACCCCATCAACCGGGTGCTGCTGCCGCGCGCCGACATCGCCACCGACGTGCTCATCGCCCGGCTGACCGAGCTCGGCTGGGAGTGCGAGGACGTGACCGCCTACCGGACGGTCCGGGCCGCGCCGCCGCCCGCGCCGATCCGTGAGGCGATCAAGGGCGGCGGGTTCGACGCGGTGCTGTTCACCTCGTCCTCCACGGTGAAAAACCTCATCGGGATCGCCGGCAAGCCGCACAACGTGACGGTCATCGCCGTGATCGGCCCGCAGACGGCCAAGACGGCGCGCGAGTACGGGCTCCGCGTGGACGTCCAGGCGGACCAGCCGTCGGTATCCGCCCTCGCTGAGGCGCTCGCGGAGTACGGTGCCAAGCGGCGGGCGGCCCAGATCGAGGCGGGGGATCCGCTCCGCAAGCCCAGCCAGATGCGCCGGGGGGCCCGGCGCAGGAGATAGCACACCCGAGGAAATCCAGAGGGATCATGTCTGCTCAGTTCCCCGTCGCGCGCCCGCGGCGGCTGCGGCGCACCCCCGCGATGCGGCGCCTCGTCGCCGAGACCCGGCTCAGCCCGTCCGAGCTGGTGCTGCCGATGTTCGTCAAGGAGGGCATCTCCGAGCCGCAGCCGGTCTCGTCGATGCCGGGCGTGTTCCAGCACACCCGCGACAGCCTCCGCAAGGCCGCGCACGAGGCGGTCGAGGCCGGCGTCGGCGGCATCATCCTGTTCGGCATCCCGGCGGTGAAGGACGCGCGGGGCTCGGCCGCCGACGACCCGGACGGCATCGTCCAGCGGGCGCTGCGCGACCTGGCGTCCGACCTCGGCGACGCGACCGTGCTCATCTCGGACCTGTGCCTGGACGAGTACACCGACCACGGGCACTGCGGCATCCTCACCGACGCGGACGAGATCGACAACGACGCGACCCTGGAGCGGTACGCCTCGATCGCGCTGGCGCAGGCCGAGGCGGGCTCCGCCGTGCTCGCGCCGTCCGGGATGATGGACGGCCAGGTCGGCGCGATCCGGGCGGCGCTCGACGGCGCCGGCCAGGCCGACATCGCGATCCTGGGGTACTCTGTGAAGTACGCCTCCGCCTTCTACGGGCCGTTCCGCGAGGCCGCCGAGTGCGCCCCGCGGTCCGGTGACCGCGCCAGCCACCAGCAGGACCCGGCGAACGCCGACGAGTCGCTGCGCGAGGCGCTCCTCGACCTCGACGAGGGCGCCGACATGGTCATGGTCAAGCCCGCCGGCCCGTACCTCGACATCGTCCGCCGCGTCCGCGACGCCGTGGACGTGCCCGTCGCCGCCTACCAGGTGAGCGGCGAGTACGCGATGGTCGAGGCCGCCGCCGGGAACGGCTGGATCGACCGCGACCGGACGATCATGGAGTCGCTGCTGGCGATCCGCCGCGCGGGCGCCGACATCGTCCTCACCTACTGGGCCACGGAGGTGGCCCGCAGGCTCTCCTGATCATCTCCTGATCACAGGTATCCCGGGACTCCCTCTAGTCACTTGGGGTCGTTTTCCGGGGGTTGCCGTGTCCGCGCTTCCCGCCGCCGGGCATCATCGATAACCAAGGAACCTGCGTGCGACCTTGGGTATTGGGGGGCGAGATGCTGGCGGTCTCGGGGAACAGGCGGCTGAAGGCGGCGCGTGACCGGATGGCCGCGGCGGCGCGGGAGTACGCGGATCTCGGCTGGCCCTGCTATCCCGGGGCCCACTCCCCGGCCGGGGGCGACCGGGCGTGTTCGTGCGACCGGATCGGCTGTCCCGACCCGGGCGCGCATCCGGTGTCGGCCGCCTGGGCGCATCAGGCCAGCGTCGACGCGGACGTGATCACACGGTGGTGGGAGGAGCGCCCGCAGGCCAACATCATCCTGCCGACGGGCCGGGTCTTCGACGTGTTCGACATCCCGGCCGCCGCCGGGACCATCGCCCTCGACCGGATCGAGCGGGACGACCTTCCCGTCGGTCCGGTCGCGTCGTTCGGGGGCGACCGGCACCTGTTCTTCGTCGCGACGCGCGGCGCTCCCGTCGACGAGGACGAGTGGTGGTCGTGCCACCTGGACACCCTGCCGGAGGACGTCGCCGAGACGCCCGGCATGCGCTGGCACTGCCGCGACAGCTACGTCGTCGCGGCGCCGTCCGTCCTCCCGTACGGGCGTGAGGTGGGCTGGCTGCGCCCGCCGTCCCGTGACCCGCTGCCCGACCCGCTGCGGCTCCTGGAGGTCCTCTCGGACGCCTGTGAGGGCGCCTAGGACGCCCGACGGCGCCTGGCCGCCCGCCGCGAGGGCGGCGGACGACCAGCGGGTGTGGTCGGCGGGCGGGTCAGCGGGGTGCCTTGACGGCGGGCTTGCGGCCCCACTTGGAGTAGGAGCCGTGCTGCATCTGGTTGCGGCCCTTCTCGGGACCGGCGCGCACCCAGAACCGGACCGGGCGGTAGCCGGAGTCGAACTTGATGGCGAAGGCGATCTGCTGGGCGCCGGTCGACTGCGACATCCGCGCGTAGATCGGGCCGACGCCGGGCGCCTGCGCCAGCTTCGCGGCCGGGGCCTCGCCCTCGTAGATCGACCCGGACCGGGTGAGTTTGGTCGCCGCCCGCAGCAGCGCCGTCAGGTTCCCGACGGACGAGCCCTGCCGCACCTGGTCGGCCGCCCCGGCGTAGCCGCGCCCGCCGAGCGGCGAGGACCGCCACTTCTTGCCCGCGCGCACGTACAGCCGGTCCTGGACGATGACGGCCCGCACCGGCTTGCGGGCCGAGCCCGTCCCGGCGAGCGTCAGCGTGTACGACGCCTGCCCGCCCTGGGCCAGCCCGAACGTCCCCCGGCCGTTGACGGGGAAGCCGCAGCAGCCCGTCTGCCGGTAGCTGAACGCGGCGCCGGGCGCCTGCGCGATGGCCTGGTCGATCCGCGCGACGAGGGGCGCGGGGTCGACGCCGCCGGCCGGCAGCGTCGGCTGCGGGGAGCTGCTCTGCGCGGGCGTCGGCTCGGGAGGCTGCTTGTCGTCCTTCTTCAGCACCGCCGCCGCGCCCGCCCCGGCGCCCGCGATCACGAGGACGGCGACGGCGGCGAGGACCCAGCGCACCCGCGACCCGCCGCCCGGCCGCCCGCCGGCGACGATCGCGTTGCGGCCGCTGCTGCGGGACTGCTTCGGCTTCGGCGGCTCCGGCCGCTGCGCGGCCTGCGCGCACAGCTCGGTGAGGCGGCCGCGGCCCTGCGCCTCCCACGACGGCCCGTACGCGGAGACGGCGGCCTCCTCCAGGGCGGCGAGGTAGTCGGCGGCCGACTTCGGGCGCTGCTCCGGGTCCTTCGCGAGCCCCTGGTGGATCAGCCCGCGCAGCGGCCCGGGGACCTCGTCGGCGGGGATGGGCGCCTCGCGGTGCTGCCGGGCCATGTTCCGCCCGGCGTAGGGAGGATGGCCGGTCAGGCACTCGTAGAAGATCGCCGTGGCGGCGTACAGGTCGGTGGCGACCGTGGCGGGCGCGCCGTCCCACAGTTCGGGCGCCGCGTACGGCGGACCGAGCTGCGCCTCGGTGCCCGCCGGCGCGGTCGCGAAGTCGGTGAGGCGCGCGTTGCCCTCGCCGTCCACGAGCACGTTCGCCGGGCGCATGGAGCCGTGCACCACGTCGTGCTCGTGCGCCGCGGCGAGCCCGAGGAGCGTTCCGCCCAGCATCGACAGCGCCGCGAGCGGGCCGGTGGGCCCCTGCGCGGCGAGGACGCGGCGCAGGCTCACGCCCTCCACGCACTGCATCACGATCGCGGCGCCGTCCGCGGTCTCCACGAAGTCGTAGAAGTCGACCACGTTGGGGTCCTCGAGCTGGGACAGGTTCCGGGCCGCCGCCCGGAACCGCGCCAGAAAGGACTCGTCGGCGCCGAGCGCCCTGTCCAGGTACTTGATCGCGACCCGCGTGCTGGTGAGATCGTCGACCGCCAGCACCACCCGGCCCGCGGCGCCGTCACCCAGCTCCCGCTCGTGGGTGAAGCCCGGGACCGTCCAGCCGTCAACCACGGTGAAAGCCATCCCTCCGATGTCGTACTTGGTGGAATATCGGCCCGTACGGCATGAGGTCAAGGCAAGTCGCCGAACTGCAACTGAGAGACTGCGACCGTGACTGATTTCGATCGCTCCCGGCAGCTGTTCGACCGTGCCGCCGCGGTGACCCCCGGCGGCGTCAACTCGCCCGTGCGGGCCTTCGGAGCCGTCGGCGGGACCCCCCGCTTCATGGCGTCCGCGCGGGGCCCGTACCTCACCGACGCCGACGGCACAGAGTACGTCGACCTGGTGTGCTCCTGGGGACCGCTGATCCTCGGGCACGCCCATCCGGCCGTGGTGGAGGCCGTGCGGGACGCGGCCGGCCGCGGCACCTCCTACGGGGCGCCGACCGAGGGCGAGGTCGCGCTGGCCGAGGAGATCGTCGCCCGGACGCCCGCGGAGAGGGTCCGGCTCGTCAACTCGGGCACCGAGGCGACGATGACGGCGATCCGGCTGGCCCGCGGCTTCACCGGCCGCAGCAAGATCGTGAAGTTCGCGGGGTGCTACCACGGGCACGTGGACGCGCTGCTCGCCGCGGCGGGCTCGGGCGTCGCCACGTTCGGGCTGCCCGACACGCCGGGCGTGACCGGCGCGGCCACCGCCGACACGCTGATCCTGCCCTACAACGACGTCACCGCCGTGGAGACGGCCTTCCACGAGCACGGCCCCGACATCGCCTGCGTCATCACCGAGGCGGTGCCGTGCAACATGGGCGTCGTCCCGCCGATCGCCGGATTCAACGCGCTGCTCAAGCGGCTGTGCGAGCGGCACGGGGCGCTGCTGGTGATCGACGAGGTGCTCACCGGGTTCCGCGCGTCCAGGACCGGGTGGTTCGGGATCGAGGGCGTGCCGGGCGACCTGATGACGTTCGGGAAGGTGATGGGCGGCGGCCTGCCCGCCGCCGCGTTCGGCGGGCGCGCCGACGTCATGGACCACCTCGCCCCCGCCGGGCCCGTCTACCAGGCCGGCACCCTGTCGGGGAACCCGCTCGCCACCGCCGCCGGGCTCGCCACCCTGCGGCACGCCACCGACGAGGTGTACGCCGCGGTCGGCCATGCGGCGGAGGTCGTGTCGAAGGCCGCGTCCGAGGCGCTGGAGCGGGAGGGGGTCCCGCACTCGCTGCAGACCGCCGGCACCCTGTTCTCGATCTTCTTCACCGACGGTGCCGTGGGCGACTTCGCCGCGGCGCAGCGCCAGAACTCCGCCGCCTACGGGGCGTTCTTCCACGCCGCGCTGGAGCGCGGCGTGTACCTGCCGCCGTCGGCGTACGAGGTGTGGTTCCTCTCGTCCGCGCATGACGAGGAGGCTCTGGGGCGGATCCTGGACGCCCTCCCGCATGCCGCCAAGGCCGCGGCACGGGCGTCCGCCGCAACCTAGACGGGCCCGGCCAGAGGGGGCAGCGCCCGGAACGCCGCCAGGGCCTCGGTGACCGGCTCAGGGCGCGGTGCGTGCAGGGGTGCGCGCACCGCGGGGTCGTCGATGAGGCCCTGTTCGGCCAGGCAGGCCTTGAGCACCGCCGGCGACGGCTCGCTGAACAGCGCCACCGCCATCGGCAGCAGCGCGTTGTGGAGCGCCAGCGCGCGTGCCGCGTTCCCGTGGCGCGCCGCCTCCGCCATCGCGGCGTAGGCGGCCGGCGCCAGGCACGCGCACGCGGCGACGCCGCCGGACGCGCCGAGCTGGAGCATGGGGTAGATGTACGCGTCGTCCCCGCACAGGACGGCCTTGTCCGGACGGGACGCGAGCACCGCGAGGGTGTCCTGGTCGATCGCCCCCGCGCAGTGCTTCATGCCCGCGACGCAGTCGAGGTCGAGGATCCGCAGGAGGGTCTCGGCGGACAGGGGCTTCGCCGTCCGGTACGGCACGTTGTAGGGGACGAGGGGGACGTCCACGGCGGCGCCGACGGCGGCGAAGTGGTCGACGACGCCGTCGTCCGACGGGCGCAGGTAGTACGGGACGACCGCGAGCAGCGCGTCGGCGAGCGGGGCGCGCTCGCGGGCCTGCCGGATCGAGTCCTCGGTGCCCATCGTCCCGGCGCCCACCGTCAGCGGGGTCCCGTGTTCGAGCGAGACGGCGCGGCACACCTCCAGCACCGTCCGCTGCTCGGCGGCGCTCAGCAGGGCGGCCTCGCCGGTCGTGCCGAGCGCGACCAGCCCGTCCGCGCCGCCCTCCAGGCAGTGGGAGGCGAGGCGTTCGAGCGACTTGGCGTCCACCTCGCCGGAGCGGGTGAACGGCGTCACGAGCGACGCGTGGATTCCGTGCATGGGTCTCACCTCGTGCGTGCCGGAGCGATGCCGGGTGCCGGCGGGACGTCCGCGGCCGCGGGGCGGCGGAGCCGCAGGCGGAGGCTGCCGGCCGCGACCCCCGCGATGACCAGCGCGGCGCCGGTGAGCCGCACCGGGTCCACGTGCTCGCCGAGCAGGACGGTCGCGGAGGCGAGGCCGAACGGCGGGACGAGCAGCGAGTACATGGCGACCGTGCCGGCCTCGTACCGGCGGATCAGCCAGCCCCAGGCGCCGAAGCAGAACAGCGTCGAGACGTAGGCGATGAACGCCATGGAGGCGGCGCCCGGGAGCGTCAGGTCGCGCGCCGCGGCGGGAACGGCCGCCGGACCCTCGAAGATCAGCGACAGCGCGAAGAGCGGGAGGGGCGGGACGAGCGACATCCACACCATGAACCCGAACGCGTCGACCGGCTCCCCGGCGGTCTGGTTCATCCGGCGCATCGCCACGTTGGCGAGCCCCCAGCTGGCCGCGGCCAGCAGGCTGATCAGGAACGCGCCCACCGGGCTGCCGCCCTCCGCCTGCGCCAGGCCGAGCAGCGTCACGCCGCCGAACGCCACGACCATCCCCCCGATCTGCCGGGCGCCGGGCCGCTCGCGCAGCAGCACGGCCGCGAACAGCGCCGTGAAGATCGCCTGGACCTGGAGGACGACCGAGGCCAGGCCCGCGGGCATGCCGAGGCTCATGCCGAGGAAGAGCAGCCCGAACTGGCCCACGCCGAGCGGGACCCCCACCAGGACGAGCCAGCGCGCCGCGACCGGCGGCCGCCGGACGAAGAAGACGGCGGGCACCGCCGCGGCCGTGAACCGCACCGCGCCCATCAGCAGCGGCGGCAGGTCGTCCAGCGCCACCTTGATCGGCACGAAGTTGAAGCCCCAGAGCGCGGCGATCAGGGTGGCCAGCAGGACGTGGCGGGTGCTCATAACCCGATCGTGAGGAAACACTTGCTTTAGGACAAGCGAGAACTTCTTGACACCTCGCTTTAGTATTGCTTCATGCTTGATCTGGAACGGCTGCGCGCCCTGCACTCCGTCGCGACCTACGGGTCGGTCAGCGCCGCCGCCGACGTCCTGCACGTCACCACGTCGGCGGTCTCCCAGCAGCTCGCCAAGCTGGAGCGCGAGACCGGCCAGAAGCTCCTCGAACGCAACGGCCGCGGCGTCCGCCTCACCGACGCGGCCGAGCTGCTGGTCGCGCACGCGGAGCGGATCCTGTCGCTGGTCGAGCAGGCGCAGGCCGACCTGGAGGCGCACCGCGGCTCCGTCGTCGGGCAGCTCACCGTCGCCGCGTTCCCCACCGCCGTCCGCGGGCTCATGCCCGCCGCGCTGCGGACCCTGCGCACCGACCACCCCGACCTGCGCGTCCTGCTCCGCGAAGAGGACCCGATGCAGAGCATGCCGCTCGTGCTGCGCGGCGACCTCGACATGGCCGTCGTCCAGGACTGGAACAACGAGCCGCTGCCGCTGCCCGAGGGCCTGCACAAGGGCGTCATCTGCGACGACGTCGCCGACGTGGCGCTGCCGGCCGGCCACGAGCTGGCCGGGCGCGACACGATCGACCTGAAGGAGCTCGCCGGCGACCCGTGGATCAGCTCCTCGCCCGACAGCATCTGCTGCGACTGGCTCCTGCGCACGCTGCGCGCCATCGACAGCGAACCCCGCATCGACCACATGGCCTACGAGTTCGCGACGCAGCTGTCGCTCGTGGCCGCCGGGCTCGGCAACGTGATCCTGCCCCGCCTCGGCCGCTGCGACGTGCCGCCGGGGGTGGCGATCGTGCCGCTGTCGGCTCCGCTGTCCCGCCGCGTGTACGCGGTGTGGCGCGAGGAGGCCGCCCGGCGTCCCGCGATCCGCGCCGCCCTCACCGCGCTGCGCGCCGCCGTCCCGGCCGATGCCGCGGAGCTGGTGGGCGCGCCCGGGTGATCCGTCCGAACCTAGTTCGGGGCATGATCGTCTTACCGGACGTTTTCCCCTGGATCGAGTGGCGGCGGTGGGCACGTGGACGGCGAATGGCGGGCCGACGGGTTCGCGGAGGTGCGGGAGCTCGGCGCGGGCGCGCAGGGGCGGGTCGTGCTCGCCCGGCACGAGGCGTCCGGCACGCCCGTCGCGATCAAGTACCTGGCGACCGGTGCGGACGAGGCCGAGCGGGAGCGGCTGCGGCACGAGGCGCTGATGCTCGGCCAGGCGGACAGCCCGCACGTCGCGCGGCTCTTCCGGCTCATCGAGGGCCCGGAGACCAGCGCCATCATCATGGAGGCCGTCGACGGGGTCTCCCTCAAGGAGCTGCTGGCGCGGCACGGGGCGCTCGGCCCTGAGGCGTCCCTGGCCGTCCTGAAGGGCTCGCTGCTGGGCCTGGCCGCCGCGCACGCCGTCGGCGTCGTCCACCGCGACTACAAGCCCGCGAACGTGGTGGTCCCGGCGGACGGGCGCAGCCGCCTCGTCGACTTCGGCATCGCCGCCCCGGCCGGGCGGGAGGCCGGCGGCGCCGGGACCCCGTACTACATGGCGCCCGAGCAGTGGAGCCGGCACGTCGCCACGCCCGCGTCCGACGTGTACGCGGCGACCTGCGTGTTCGTGGAGTGCGTGACCGGGCGGCGACCCTACACCGGCGACCGGGCGGCGCTGATGAGCGCCCACCTGACCGGTGACGTCCCGGTCGGGGACGTGCCGGAGGCGCTCCGCGACCTGGTCCGGCGCGGGATGGCCAAGGCGCCCGAGGACCGCCCGGACGGCGCCGCCCCCTTCGTGGACGACCTGGAGCGCACCGCCCGCGAGACCTACGGCGCGGACTGGGAGGCGCGCGGCGTCCGGACCCTCGCCGTGTCCGCCGCCGCCCTCGCCGCGCTGTTCCCGCTCGCCGCCTGGCTGGTGCCCGGCGCCGGGGCGGCCGGCGCGGCGGGTACCGCGGGTGCGGCGGGCACCGCGGGCGCGGGGGGCACGGCCGGCGCGGTGTCGGGGACGGCGTCCACCGCGGGCAAGGTCGCCGGGGGCTCCGCGGTGAAGGCGTTCCTCGGCAGCGGCGCCGGGCTGACCGCGGTCTCCGTCGGGACGGTCGTGGTCGTCGGCGTCACCGCCGTCGGCGTCGACCGCGTCACCCGGCAGGACCCCGAGCCGAGGCCCACCGCGACGAGGGCGGCGGCCACGGTGGCGGACGTGCGGAGCTGCCCGGTCACCGGGCCGGGCGGCGGGCCGATCAGCGTGTCGCCGGGCCCGGCGAGGGTGACGCTCCCCGTCCAGGTGCGGATGCCCCGCGACACCGTCGTCTACTGGACGCAGCAGGGTCCGGTGATCGGCCCCGAGGGCGGCGGATGCGAGGGGTCGATGGGCGTCAACTCGGGCCTCAGCACCGCCGGGGACGTCCGGACCGCGAGGGTCGTCCAGGAGTGGCAGGGGTCGGTCGGCGGGATCAGGAGCTCGCTGTGCCAGTACTTCCCCGACTCCCCGCAGGCCGTGCGGGAGCGCGAGGAGACCGGCGACTGCACGTCCTCCCTGACCGGGCGGCAGGACATCCCGACCGGGGTCTCCGGCGTGCGGGCGATGATCGTCGCCGAGACGCCGAGCGAGGCGCCGCCGTCCCCCTACGTGTCGGCCAGGCTGTCCACGCTCGGCACCAAGGGCGTGGCGTGGCCGATCTCCTGCACCGCGCCGCTGGCCAACGCCGACATCTGCACCGCCGCGCTCACCTACTGGTACATCCAGGGCGTGCAGGAGGGCAGACCCGCCAAGGCCGACCTCGACCGCGCCGCGAAGCGCATCGCCGACTTCGTCGCGTCCACCCGCCGCTGAGCCGTGTCCCAGTGGCCCGGCCGGTGGACGGGAGCGGCTGGTGGCGCGGGTAATCTGACCTGGCGATGACTGAGACGACTACCGTTCACCTCCTGCGGCACGGCGAGGTGCACAATCCCGAGGGCGTCCTCTACGGGCGGCTGCCCGGCTACCGCCTCAGCGAGGACGGCGTCCTCATGGCGAAGGCCGCCGCGAAGTGGTTCGGCGACCGGGACGTCGCCGCGCTGTTCTCCTCGCCGATGCAGCGGGCGCTGGAGACGGCGGCGCCGCTGGCCGACGCGCTGGACCTGCCCGTCACGGTGGACGATCGTCTGATCGAGGCCGACAACCACTTCGAGGGGCTGACGTTCGGCGCCGGGGCCGGCTCGCTGCGCCGCCCCGAGCACTGGCGGCACCTGGTCAACCCGTTCCGGCCGTCCTGGGGCGAGCCGTACCGGGAGCTGGCCGCCCGGATGCGCGCCGCCGTGATCCGGGCAAGGCAGGCGGCGCGCGGCCACGAGGCCGTGTGCGTCAGCCACCAGCTGCCGATCTGGATCCTGCGGCTGCACGCCGAGCGGCGCCGGCTCTGGCACCATCCGAGCAGGCGGCAGTGCGCGCTCGCCAGCCTCACCAGCCTCACGTTCGAGGGCAGCCGGCTGGTCGAGGTCGCCTACTGCGAGCCCGCGGCCGGGATCGCGAAGGGCCCCAGTGTCGCGGGCGCCTGACCGCACCGGTAAGTTGTACTACGTCCTGTAGTAGTAGGAGGAGGGTCCGTTGAACCCCCGCCGAACCCCCCCGCTCCGCGCCGCCGCCGCTGCCGTCGCGCTGGCCGGGCTGCTGGCCGGCTGCGCCGGGACGGGCGCCGCGGAGAACGGGCCGGACGGCGGCGAGAACCGCTTCATCGCCGGCGACGGGAACGTGACCGAGTACAAGCCCGCCGACCGCAAGAGCGTCCGGGACGTCGGCGGGCAGCGCCTCGACGGCAAGCCGTTCGCGCTGTCGGAGTTCAAGGGCAAGGTCGTGGTCGTCAACTTCTGGGCGTCGTGGTGCGCGCCGTGCCGCGGCGAGGCGCCGTCCCTCCAGCACGTCTACGACGAGAACAAGGCGAAGGGCGTGGAGTTCCTCGGCGTCGCCTTCAAGGACTCCAAGCCCAACGCGCAGGCGTTCGAGCGCAAGTTCAAGGTCACCTACCCGAGCCTGTTCGACGCGGACGGCCAGGTCACGCTGGCGTTCCGGGAGGTCCCGCCGAGCGCGATCCCGAGCACGCTGGTGCTGGACCGGCAGGGCCGCGTCGCCGCCCGGATCATCGGCGCGACGACGTACTCGAAGCTGAACCCGCTGGTCGCCAAGGCCCTCGCAGAGCGGTGAGCCCCATCGGCGAGACGGTCGCGAGCGGGTCGCTGGTGGTGGCGGCGCCGCTGGCGGCCCTCGCCGGGCTGGTCTCGTTCGCCTCCCCCTGCGTCCTGCCGCTCGTCCCCGGCTACCTGTCGTACGTGACGGGGATGACCGGCGTCGACATCGCCGAGCAGCGGCGCGGGCGGCTCCTCGCCGGCGTGCTGCTGTTCGTCGCGGGGTTCAGCGCCGTGTTCGTCAGCTACGGGGTGATCTTCGGTGGCCTCGGCCGGTGGCTGCTGGAGTACCAGGACTCGATCACCCGCGTCCTCGGCGCCGTCACGATCGTGTTCGGGCTGGCGTTCATGGGTCTGGTCCCCGGCCTGCAGCGGACGATGAAGTCGGGGCGCCTCCCGGCCGCCGGCCTCGCCGGGGCGCCGCTCCTCGGCGTCCTGTTCGGCCTCGGCTGGACGCCGTGCATCGGCCCGACGCTCGGGGCGGTGCAGAGCCTCGCCGTCACGGAGGCGAGCGCCGGACGGGGCGCACTGCTGTCCCTGGCGTACTGTGCGGGGCTCGGGCTTCCGTTCGTCGCCACCGCGCTCGCCTACCGCTACGCGCTCGGCGCGTTCGGCGCCGTGAAGCGCCACTACCCCCTGGTGATGCGGACCGGCGGGGGGATGCTCGTCCTCATCGGGGTGCTGCTGGTGAGCGGCCTGTGGGGTGACCTGACCATCGAGCTGAAGTCGTGGATCAGCGGCTTCGAACCGGTGATATGAGATGACTGAGATCGAGCACGACGTCCAGGCCACCGAGTCTTCTGCCATGGACTCCCCGGCCGGGCGGCAGGCGCCGGAGGAGGTTCCGCGGCCCTCCGGCATCGGGCCGCTCGGCTGGCTGCGGTGGGGCTGGCGGCAGCTCACCACGATGCGGACCGCGCTGATCCTGTTGTTCCTGGTCGCGCTCGGCGCGGTGCCGGGCTCGGTCCTTCCGCAGCGCGGGCAGGCCCCCGAGAAGGTAGCGGCCTACCTGGAGGAGCACGAGGCGCTCGGGCCGTGGCTCGACCGGTTCTCGATGTTCGACGTGTTCGCCGCGCCCTGGTTCGCGGCGATCTACATCCTGCTGTTCGTGTCGCTGGCGGGCTGCGTCATCCCGCGCGCCGTGAAGCACTACAGGTCGATGCGGGCGCGCCCCCCGGCGGCGCCGCGCAACCTGGGCCGGCTGCCGCAGTCCGCGACGTACGAGACGGACGCGGCGCCCGACGACGTCCTCGCCGAGGCCCGGCAGGTCCTGCGGCGGCGCAGGTTCCGGGTGGACGTCTCCGGCGGCGCCGCGTCCGCCGAGAAGGGCTACCTGGGCGAGTCGGGCAACCTGCTGTTCCACCTGGCGCTGCTCGCCCTGCTGTTCGCGCTCGGCCTCGGGAACCTGTTCGGCTACCGCGGCAACGTCCTGCTCGGCGAGGGCAAGACGTTCGCGAACTCGCTGAGCCAGTACGACCAGTTCACGCCCGGACGGGCCTTCCAGGGCGGCGAGCTCGCCCCGTTCACGGTCACGCTCGACGACTTCAAGGCCGAGTACGAGCCCAAGGGCGACAAGCGCGGTCAGGCCACCGCGTTCGACGCGCACATCCGCTACCGGGCGACGCCGGACGGCAAGGAGAAGAAGTACGACCTGCGGCTGAACCATCCGCTGAAGGTCGGCGGCGCCAAGGTGTACCTGCTCGGGCACGGGTACGCGCCGGTGTTCACCGTCCGGGACGCCAAGGGCAACGTGGCGTTCCAGGACTCGGTGCCGTTCCTGGAACTGGAGCCGCGGAACCTGACGTCCGAGGGTGTCATCAAGGTCCCGGACTCGCAGCCCGACCAGCTCGCCTTCTACGCGATCCTGTGGCCGACCGCGGTCGCCAGCGAGGACGGCAAGCAGATCGTCTCGGCGTTCCCCGCGCCGATCCGCCCCGTCGTCACGATCTCCTCCTTCAAGGGCGACATCGGGCTGGACTCCGGCAGCCCCCAGTCGGTCTACAAGCTGGAGGGCATCGGCAAGACGCTCCATCCCGTCAAGGGCGGCCAGAAGCTGCTGGAGCCGGGGGAGACGTTCACGCTCCCCGACGGGGCCGGCTCCATCACGTTCGACGGGCTCCGGGAGTGGACGAGCCTGTCGGTCAACCACGACCCCGGACGCATCCCCGCGCTGATCGCCGCCGTCCTCGCGGTGCTCGGCGTCGCGACCTCGTTCATGGTCCGGCGCCGCAGGGTGTGGGTCCGTGCGAGCGCCGGAGAGAGCGGGCGTACGGTGGTGGAGGTCGGCGGCCTCACGCTGGGGAACCCGACCCCCGAGTTCGACGAGATCGTGGCCGCGCTGCGCGGTTCCGACGACGAGCCCGCCCTGGACGGCGAGCCCGCCCCGGGAGACGGGGCCGGCACCGAGTCCGGCGAGACCGAGCCCGCCGACCGCCCCTCCGGGCCGGCGACCGAACCGAAGGAGTGACGAGGTGAGCAACGCCGACCTCGCGAACCTGAGCGACAAGCTCATGCTGACCACCGTGCTGATGTACGTCATCGCGCTGGTCGCCTACGCCGCCGACCTGGGCTTCGGCCGCCGCCGCGCGGTGGCCGGCACCGCCGCGGGGGCCGAGGCCGTCCCGGCGAAGGCGGGGGCGAAGGTGCTGGTGGGCTCCGCCGGGGCCGCGGCCTCCGACGGTTCCCCCGCCAGGGTGGACCCGGAAACGGTCGCGGAAGGGGACAGCGCCGGGGACGCGGCCGAGCGTCCCCGGGTCGACTGGATCCGCCTCGCCGTGCTGCTGAACGTGCTCGGCTGGGGCGCGCACCTCGGCGTCCTGGTGACCCGCGGGCTGGCCGCGAACCGGTGGCCGTGGGGCAACATGTACGAGTTCCTCACCGCCATCTCGTTCGCCGCCGTCACCGCGTTCATCGTCGTGATGGTCCGGTACAACGCGCGGTTCCTCGGCGCGTTCGTGATGGCCGCCGCGGCCATCGCGCTGGGCGTCGCCAACATCTGGCTGTACGACTCGGTGGGCCCGGTCAGCCCGGCGCTGAACTCCTACTGGATCGCCATCCACGTGACCGCCGCGATCGTCGCGACCGGCGCGTTCACCGTCGCGGGCGCCGCCACCGTCCTGTACCTGGTCAAGGACCGCGCGGAGGCGCGCGGCGGCGTCGCCGCGGGCGGCGTGCTGGCGCGCATCCCGTCGGTGGAGAGCCTCGACCGGCTCTCGATGCGGGTCACGATGTTCGCGTTCCCGATCTGGACGGCCGCGATCATCATGGGCGCGATCTGGGCCGACCAGGCGTGGGGCCGCTACTGGGGCTGGGACCCCAAGGAGATCTGGTCCTTCATCACCTGGGTCGTCTACGCCGCCTACCTGCACGCCCGCGCCACCGCCGGGTGGCGGGGCCGCAAGGCCGCGTACCTGTCGCTGCTGGCGTTCGCGGCGCTGCTCTTCAACTTCTTCGGCGTGAACTACATGTTCTCCGGCCTGCACTCCTACGCCTGACACCTCCTGGGCGGCCCTGTCCCGTGACTCCCCGGGATGACGGAATGTCGGGTTCCGGCTTACCCTTCCTCCGGGACCCGGTCGCGCGGACGCCGCGCGGCACCCCCGCGGGTCCCCGCTGACAGAGGAGCCCGATGCGCTTCAAAGGCGTGCACCGCAAGACCCGGGAGATGCGACCCCGGGAGGCGTTCCGCGGCGGCCGGCACCGCCCGGACGCGGCCGCGGACGACGTCGCCTACGCGCCGTCCCCGCCCGACTCCGGGCAGGTGCGGCCGCGCAGCAACCAGCCCCGCGACCGGTTCGGCCGCTTCCGCAAGGCGGGCCGCGACGACGACTACGCGGTCGGACGGGACCGTCCCGACGCCGCCGGGCCCGTCGACACGGCGGGCGGGCCGCGCGGGCTGACCGGCCGGTTCGGGCGGCGCGGGCACGGCCGGCCGCGGGCGGGCGACTACTCCTGGCGCGACTTCGAGCTGGAGGACGAGCGGCTGCGCGTGGAGCCCTACCCGCCGGGCACGCCGCACGCCGCCGACGGCCGCCGCCACTGCGGCGTGCTGGAGAGCGTCCTCTACCGGCAGTGGGACGTCCGGGAGGGCCCGCCGCCCCCGGAGGTGATCGGGGCCGTCGACAGCCTGGCGTCGCTGCCGGAGCCGCTGAAGGAGAAGCTCGCGGACGGGCTGGACGGCATCTACGTCGGCCCCGGCGGCGTCCCGCAGCTGGACGACATGGGCCACCTGCGCGACCGCCCGCTGCCGTCGGGCCGCGCCACATGGGACATCTGCGCCGGCGCCTACGGCGACCACAAGATCGTCGTGGGGGACCGGCCGTCCCCGACGCCGGACGTCATGCTGCACGAGGTCGGCCACGCGCTCGACGACATCGACGGCGACGACGGCGAGTGGACCTCCGACAGCCCCGCCTTCCGCGCGCTGTACGAGGAGTGCCGCCCGCACCTCGCGAGCGAGTTCCACCGGCAGCCGGACGCGCTCGGCCGCCGCGAGTTCTTCGCCGACGCGTTCGCCGCGATCTCGTCCCGGCAGCGGCCGGCGCTGGTGGATATGCTCGCCGGCAACATCCGGACGGCCCTGGAGGTCATGCTGTTCTTCAACCGCCGGTACGGGATCTAGGAGGCCGCGGTGGCAGGCCGTGCGGCGGCGCAGAGCGAAGGGGAACGACGATGTACGTGATCCGGCTCCCCGACGGCACGCTCCGGGTGCCCCACAGCGTGCTCGCCGAGTCCGGCGACGCGGAGTCCGCCGAGGGCGGGTCCGGTGAGGCCGGGGACGAGGCGCGCGAGGGACGGATCATCGCCGACGCGTACATCGAGATCGGTCCGGACGACCCCGACTACGACCGGCTGCTCGACGAGTCGCTCACGGAGGAGGAGCTGGAGGACCGGCGGCGCCGGTGGCGGGACGAGGACGCGGATCTGCTCCGCCGGTTCGAGGAGTGGAAGGCGGGGGGCCGGGAGGACTGAGCGCGCGGGGAGGCGTCCCGGCCGCCCGGCGGAGGGACTGCCTTTCGGCGCGGCAGTCCGGGCGGCTGGGTCCTCGTCAGCGGGCCGAATGCTCGGCGACGGGCTCCTCGCCGCGCAGCAGCGCGTGCACCTCGGACTCGCGGAAGCGCCGGTGGCCTCCCGGAGTGCGGATGCTGCTGATCCGGCCCGCGGCGGCCCACCGGGTGACCGTCTTCGGGTCGACCCGGAAGAGGGCGGCGACCTCCCCAGGGGTCAGCAGGCGCTCGCTCGTGCTCTCCACGTTTTCTCTCCCCCTTTGTCCCGCTCTCGGCGCGGGTGGACTGTTTACAGTGTGGCGGGTCAAGACCGATTTCTCCCTTGTTTTCGCAAAAGATCACCGACCGTAGTTCGCCGAGCTGGCGCGATGACGAACGGTAATCGCGGCATGGGTCACAGGGATCACGCTGACCCCGTTTGACCTGCCAAGTCACGCCCGAGACGCGTCCCGAAAGGCCGTCCCCGGCGGATCGGGAGGAACGGCGCCCGAAGTAGTCTCCCGGACATGTCGGATCTCGTTTCGCCGCCGGATATCGAGCGGGCCGCCGAGCGCATCGCGGGCGTCGCCCTCCGGACACCGCTCGTCCCCTTTCCCCGCGACCCCGCCCCCGCCGGCGGCGGCGCGGAAGAGCCGTCGCTGTTCGTGAAGGCCGAGTCGCTGCAGCCGATCGGCGCCTTCAAGATCCGCGGCGCGTACTCCGCGATCGCGTCGCTGGAACCGCGGGAGCGCGAGCGCGGCGTCGTGACCCACTCCAGCGGCAACCATGCGCAGGCCGTCGCCTACGCCGCCCGCGCCCTCGGCATCCGGGCCGTCCTCGTCATGCCGCACACCGCCCCGGGCGTGAAGGTCGACGCGTGCATCGCGCTCGGCGCCGAGGTCGTCCACGTCGAGCCGACGTCGCAGGCCCGCGTGGAGACCGCTCGCAAGCTCCAGGCCGCGCACGGCTTCACGATGATCCCGCCCTACGACGACGCGCGGGTCATCGCGGGCCAGGGCACCGCCGGGCTGGAGATCGTCCAGGACCGGCCGGACGTGGACGTGGTGCTCGTCCCGGTCAGCGGCGGCGGGCTGCTCGCGGGCATCGCCACGGCGGTGAAGGAGCTGCGCCCCGAGGCGAAGGTGATCGGCGTCGAGCCGGAGCTGGCCGCGGACGCCCGCGAGTCGATGGCCGCCGGGCGCCCGGTCGCCTGGACGGCGGAGGAGACCGCCCGCACGGTCGCCGACGCGCTGCGCGTCCAGCAGGTCGGCGACCTGCCGTTCGCGCACATGCGCGCGTACGTGGACGGCATCGTCACGGTGACCGAGGACGAGATCCGCCGGACGATGCGCCGCCTCGCCCGCGAGGCGCGCCTCATCGCCGAGCCGGCCGGGGCCGTGGCCACCGCCGCCTACCTCCACCACCGCGCGGAGCTTCCGGAGGGCCGGACCTACGTCTCGATCCTCTCCGGCGGCAACGTGGACCCCGCCCTCCTGCTGGAGGTGCTGGAGCGGGGGTAGCCGCCTCCGCGACCCCGGGCGGGGGCGGCGGGATCGCGGGGATACCCTCGAAGGGTCATGCGTTCCGTCCTCTTCTACACCCTCGCGCGGCTCGCGATCTTCGCGGCCACCGCGGGCGTGCTCGCGCTCTTCGGGGCCCGCGGATACCTGCTCCTGCTGCTGGCCCTGCTGATCAGCGGGATCGTCAGCTACGTGCTGCTGTCCGCCCAGCGGGACAGGATGTCGGCCACCGTCACCCGGGGCGTGCGCGCCCAGCGGGAGCGCTTCGAGAAGTCGATCGGCAAGGAGGACGGCGCGCCCCGCGCGGAGTGACACCGCGCGCCTCCGCGTCGAGTGACACCGCGCCGGCCGACACCGCGCGCCCCTCGCGTCCGGCGGTGCGGGCGGCCTCTTAGGGTGGGGGCATGACCCGCGCCTCACTCGACAAGCAGCCCGCCGACGTCGCGGCGATGTTCGACGGCACCGCCGAGCGGTACGACCTGCTGAACACGCTGATGACCGGCGGCCAGGACCGGCGCTGGCGCCGGGAGGTCGTCCGGGCGCTGGCGGCCAGGCCGGGTGAGCGCGTCCTCGACCTCGCGGCGGGGACGGGCACCTCGTCGGTGCCGTTCGCCGAGGCCGGCGCCGACACGGTCGCGTGCGACTTCTCGCTCGGCATGCTGCGCGTCGGGGTGCGCCGGCACGGCCGGGGGCGGCCGGGCGGCGCCCGGGGGCTGAGCTTCGTGGCGGGTGACGCGCTGCGCCTCCCTTTCGCGGACGCCTCCTTCGACGCCGTCACCATCTCTTTCGGCCTGCGCAACGTCGCCGTCACCGGACGCGCGTTGCGCGAGCTCCGCAGGGTCGCCAAGCCGGGCGGGCGGCTGCTGGTCTGCGAGGTGAGCCACCCCCCGAACGCGCTGCTGGCGCTCGGCCACCGGGCGCACCTGCGGTACGGGCTCCCGCTGCTGGCCCGGGTCAGCTCCAACCCCGACTCCTACCGCTACCTCGCCGAGTCGACGCTGGCCTGGCCGGACCAGGCGGCGCTGGCGCGGCTGATCCAGGACGCGGGCTGGGGCGAGGTGCGCTGGCGCGACCTCACGTTCGGGGTCGCCGCGCTGCACCACGCCGTCAACCCCGGCTGAGCCCTCCCCGGGCCGGCGACAGGCCCGGGGGCCCGGACCGCTCCAAACTCGGACCGCCCCAGAAGTACCCACCAGTCGTGATAAAGGAATAGACTCCCCAACGGATCCTTGTGAAGTACTTCACAAGCGAACGAGCGAAGGAACCATCGTGACCGACTCCACCCGACACGCGGATGCCATCGTCGTCGGGGCGGGCCCCGCCGGATCGTCGACCGCCTACTGGCTCGCGCAGGCCGGACTGGACGTCCACCTGCTGGAGAAGGCCACCTTCCCGCGCGACAAGATCTGCGGCGACGGCCTCACCCCGCGGGCCGTGCGCGCCCTCATCGGCATGGGCGTCGACGTCAACGACCCGGGCTGGGGCCGCAACAAGGGCCTGCGCATCTACGGCGGCGGCGTGAAGGTCGAGCTGCCCTGGCCGGAGCTCGCGTCCTTCCCCGACTACGGGCTCGTCCGCAAGCGCACCGACCTCGACCAGCTCCTCGCCGAGCACGCCGCCAAGGCCGGCGCCAAGCTCCTGCAGGGCTGCACCGTCACCGGCCCCATCCTGGACGAGCGCACCGACCGCATCGTCGGCGTCACCGCCGAGTACGGCGGCGAGGAGATCGAGTTCCGCGCGCCGCTCGTCGTCGCGGCCGACGGCAACTCGACGCGGCTGTCGCTCGCCATGGGGCTGCGCCGGCGCGAGGACCGCCCGATGGGCGTCGCGGTCCGGCGCTACTTCCAGACCCCCCGCCACGACGACGACTTCATGGAGGCGTGGCTGGAGCTGTGGGACGGCCAGCGCCTGCTGCCCGGCTACGGCTGGGTGTTCGGCGTCGGCGACGGGACGTCCAACGTCGGGCTCGGCCTGCTCAACACCAGCAAGGCGTTCCAGAGCGTCGACTACCGCGGCATGCTGAAGCGCTGGTGCGCGCAGATGCCGGAGGACTGGCAGTTCGACGAGGACCACGCGACGTCCAAGATCCGCGGCGCGGCGCTGCCGATGGGCTTCAACCGGCAGCCGCACTACACCCGCGGGATGCTGCTCGTCGGCGACGCCGGCGGCATGATCAACCCGTTCAACGGCGAGGGCATCGACTACGCGCTGGAGTCCGGCCGGCTGGCCGCCGACATCATGGTGCAGGCGCTCGCCCGCCGTACCCCGGCGCAGCGCGAGCGGACCCTGTACGAGTACCCGCGCATCCTGAAGGACCAGCACGGCGGCTACTTCACGCTCGCCCGCCTGTTCGTGCAGGCGATCGGCGACCCGCGGATCATGAAGTTCCTCACCGCGCACGGCCTGCCGCACCCGACGCTGATGCGGTTCACGCTCAAGCTGCTGGCGAACCTGACCGACCCGAAGGGCGGGGACGCGATGGACCGGGTCATCAACGCGATGCAGAAGGTGGCGCCGGCGGCATGAAATGCAAGCTTCCGCAGGTGAGCGGACTAAAGTGCAGTACCCGACCCCCTGAGGGGAGCGCTATTGATCACCTTGGCTAGGGTGGCGGGTCGCAGACGGCCCGCCCCGTACAACGTCGTACGTCCCGAGGAGAGGCTGTAGGGATATGGATCTCTATATTCCGATCATCGTGCTTGGGGTGCTCGCCTTCGCCTTCGCGGCCGGTTCGGTGGGAATGGCCGCGCTCACGGGGCCCAAGCGGTGGAACCGGGCCCGGCTGGACGCCTACGAGTGCGGCATCGAGCCGACCCCGCAGCCGGTGGGCGGCGGGCGCTTCCCGGTGAAGTACTACCTGACGGCGATGCTGTTCATCGTCTTCGACATTGAGATCATCTTCCTCTATCCCTGGGCGGTCGCGTTCGACCGGATGGGGCTGTTCGGCCTTGTCGAGATGGTTCTTTTCATCGTCACCGTCCTCGTGGCGTACGCCTACATCTGGCGGCGCGGCGGTCTGGAGTGGGACTGAGATGGGTCTTGAGGAGAAACTCCCCAGCGGCTTCCTGCTGACCACGGTCGAGAAGCTCGCCGGGTGGGGGCGCAGCAGCTCGATGTGGCCGGCGACGTTCGGCCTGGCCTGCTGCGCGATCGAGATGATGGCGACCGGCGACCCCCGGCACGACTTCTCCCGCTGGGGGATGGAGCGTGCCTCGGCGACGCCGCGGCAGGCCGACCTGATGATCGTCGCGGGCCGGGTGAGCCAGAAGATGGCGCCGGTGCTGCGGCAGATCTACGACCAGATGACCGAGCCGAAGTGGGTCATCGCGATGGGCGTGTGCGCGTCGTCGGGCGGCATGTTCAACAACTACGCGATCGTGCAGGGCGTGGACCACATCGTCCCGGTCGACATCTACCTGCCGGGCTGCCCGCCGCGGCCGGAGATGCTGCTGGACGCGATCCTGAAGCTGCACGACAAGATCAACAACACCAAGCTCGGGGCGCAGCGCGCGAAGCAGATCGCCGAGCTCGAAGAGGCCAAGCGCCGCCAGCTGCCTTTGCTGGGACAGGGAGCGTGAACGATGACCGGAACGGAGCGCAGCGGAGTGCAGGTCAGCGTTCACGCGCAGTTGCCGGGGGGTCTGGGGGGTCGGCCCCCCAGGAGGTGGTCGCGATGAGTTCGCAGCATCCTGAGCAGCGGGCCGAGCAGGGCGCCGACCAGCTTCCCGCGCACGCCCCTGAAGACCGTCAGGAACAACCGGTCGTCCGCAAGGGGATGTTCGGCGCGAAGACGACCGGCGACACGTCCGGCTACGGCGGCCTGGTCGTCCGGCAGAGTCCGAAGGTGTCCGCGCAGCGCCCCTACGGCGGGCCCGGCGGCGCGGCCGAGGCCGGCGAGTTCGACGAGATCGCCGACGAGCTCGAACGGGCGCTCGGCTCCTCGGAGTCGTCCGCGGAGAAGGCGGGCCCCGACTTCGGGGACGCGATCGAGCGGGTCGTCGTCGACCGCGGTGAGCTCACGTTCTTCGTGCGGCGCCAGTACCTGGTCGAGGTCGCCCGGACGATGCGCGACGACCCGTCGCTGCGCTTCGAGCTGTGCTCCGGCGTGTCGGGCGTCCACTACCCGAAGGACGAGGGCGCCGAGCTGCACTCCGTCGTGCACCTGCTGTCGATCACGCACAACCGGCGCGTCCGGCTGGAGGTGACCTGCCCCGACGCCGACCCGCACGTCCCGTCGCTGGTGCCGGTGTACCCGACCGCCGACTGGCACGAGCGGGAGACCTACGACTTCTTCGGGATCGTCTACGACGGTCACCCGGCGCTCACGCGGATCGAGATGCCCGACGACTGGGTGGGGCATCCGCAGCGCAAGGACTACCCTCTCGGCGGCATCCCCGTCGAATACCGCGGGGCGGAGATCCCGCCGCCCGACGAAAGGCGGTCGTACGCATGAGCTCCACGAAGTACACCGAGTACGACGCCTACGCCGCGGAAGAGGCGGCCGAGGGCAAGGTCTTCGACGTCAACGGGCAGGACTGGGACCAGGTCGTCGCGGGCGCCGAGGACCTCGGCGACGAGCGGCTCGTCGTCAACATGGGCCCGCAGCACCCGTCCACGCACGGCGTGCTCCGGCTCATCCTGACGCTCGACGGTGAGACGGTGAACGAGGCCCGGGTGGGCATCGGGTACCTGCACACCGGCATCGAGAAGAACATGGAGTTCCGCACCTGGACGCAGGGCACCACGTTCTGCACCCGGATGGACTACCTGGCGCCGATCTTCAACGAGACGGCGTACTGCCTGAGCGTGGAGAAGCTGCTCGGCATCACCGAGCAGGTCCCGGAGCGGGCCCAGATCATCCGCGTGATGATGATGGAGCTGAACCGGATCTCCTCGCACCTGGTCGCGATCGCCACGTTCGGGCTGGAGCTCGGCGCGACGACGGTCATGCTGAACGGCTTCATCGAGCGCGAGTACACCCTCGACCTGTTCGAGGAGATCACCGGGCTGCGGATGAACATGGCCTACGTCCGCCCGGGCGGGGTCGCGCAGGACCTGCCGAGCGGCGCGACCAGCAAGATCCGCGACTACCTGGACCGGATGCCGAAGCGGATCCAGGCGCTGCGCAAGCTGATGGACGCCAACCCGGTCTACCTGGCGCGGACGAAGGACGTCGCGTACCTGGACCTGACCGGGTGCACGGCGCTCGGCGTCACCGGCCCCGTCCTGCGCGCCACCGGGATCCCGTGGGACCTGCGCAAGTCGCAGCCCTACTGCGGCTACGAGACCTACGACTTCGAGATCGCGACGCAGGACACCTGCGACGTGTACGGCCGCTACCTCGTCCGGATGGACGAGATGGAGCAGTCCCTGAAGATCGTCGAGCAGTGCCTGGACCGGCTGCAGTCCGCCAAGGGCCCGGTGATGATCGAGGACAAGAAGATCGGCTGGCCGGCGCAGCTCGCCATCGGCGCGGACGGCATGGGCAACTCGCCCCGGCACATCGCGCACATCATGGGCACCTCGATGGAGGCGCTGATCCACCACTTCAAGCTGGTGACGGAGGGCTTCCGGGTGCCGGCGGGGCAGGCGTACGCGCCGATCGAGTCGCCGCGCGGCGAGCTCGGCGCCCACGTGGTCAGCGACGGCGGTACCCGGCCGTACCGCGTCCACTTCCGCGAGCCGTCCTTCGTCAACCTGCAGGCCACCCCGGCGATGGCGGAGGGCGGCATGGTCGCCGACGTCATCGCCGCGGTCGCCAGCCTCGACCCGGTCATGGGGGGAGTGGACCGATGACGTACGAACCGGAGATTCGGGAGCGGCTGGAGGCGGACGCCAAGGCGATCATCGGCCGCTACCCGCGGCCGAGGTCGGCGCTGCTGCCGCTGCTGCACCTGGTGCAGTCGCAGGAGGGGCACGTCACCGAGGACGGGATCGAGTTCTGCGCGGAGCAGCTCGGCATCACCCCGGCGCAGGTGATGGGCGTCGCCACCTTCTACACGCAGTACAAGCACGCGCCGGTCGGCGAGTACCACGTCGGCGTCTGCATCAACACGCTGTGCGCCATCATGGGCGGCGACCAGATCTGGAACGAGCTGAGCGAGCACACCGGGGTCGGGCACGACGAGGCCACCCCGGACGGCAGGGTCAGCCTGGAGCGGATCGAGTGCAACGCCGCCTGCGACTTCGCGCCGGTGATGATGGTCAACTGGGAGTTCTTCGACAACATGACTCCCGAGAAGGCGAAGCGGCTCGTCGACGACCTGCGCTCGGGCAAGCAGGTGCTTCCGTCGCGCGGCGCCGAGCACCTGGCCACCTGGAAGGAGGCGTCCCGCGTGCTCGCCGGGTTCCCGGACGGGCGCGCCGGCGAGGGCGTCCAGGCCGGGCCGGAGTCGCTGGTCGGCCTGAAGATCGCGCAGGAGCGGGGGTGGACGGCGCCGTCCAGCGACGTCGACCGCGAGCGCCCGGAGGAGCCGGTGAAGCCGGAGCAGATCTCCGCGCCGCCGCACGAGCCGGGCAGGCCCGTCCCCGGCGAGGCGAAGCCCGGGAGCCAGGAGGGGCGGAACAAGTGACCACGCTGACCCCGATCCTCACCAAGAACTGGGATCAGGCCGACTCCTTCACCCGCGAAGGCTACGAGCGCGGCGGCGGCTACAAGGCGCTGCGCAAGGCGCTCGGCATGGAGCCGGACGAGATCGTCCAGGCGGTCAAGGACTCCGGCCTCCGCGGCCGCGGCGGCGCCGGCTTCCCCACCGGGATGAAGTGGGGCTTCCTGCCGCCGACGAGCCCGAACCCGCGCTACCTGGTGGTGAACGCGGACGAGTCCGAGCCGGGCACGTGCAAGGACATCCCGCTGATGATGGCCAATCCGCACGTGCTCGTCGAGGGCATCGTCATCAGCTCGTACGCGATCAGGTCGAACGTCGCGTTCATCTACGTGCGCGGCGAGGTGCTGCACGTCATCCGCCGCCTCCACCAGGCGGTGGCGGAGGCGTACGAGGCCGGCTACCTCGGCAAGGACATCCTCGGGTCCGGCTACGACCTGGACGTCGTCGTCCACAGCGGCGCCGGGGCCTACATCTGCGGCGAGGAGACGGCGCTGCTGGACTCCCTTGAGGGTTTCCGCGGTCAGCCCAGGCTGAAGCCTCCCTTCCCGGCCGTGGCGGGCCTGTACGGCGGACCCACCGTCATCAACAACGTCGAGTCGATCTCGTCGGTTCCCGCGATCATCGGGAACGGGCCGGAATGGTTCGCCGCGATGGGCACCGAGAAGTCCCAGGGGTTCGGGATCTTCTCGCTGTCCGGGCACGTCACCCGGCCCGGCCAGTACGAGGCGCCGCTCGGCATCACGCTGCGGGAGCTGCTCGACATGGCGGGCGGCGTCCGGGAGGGCCACCGGCTGAAGTTCTGGACGCCCGGCGGGTCGTCCACGCCGCTCTTCACCGAGGAGCACCTGGACGTGCCGCTGGACTTCGAGTCCGTCGGCGCCGCCGGGTCCATGCTCGGCACCCGCGCCCTGCAGATCTTCGACGAGACGACCTGCGTCGTCCGGGCCGTGCTGCGCTGGTCGGAGTTCTACGCGCACGAGTCGTGCGGCAAGTGCACGCCGTGCCGCGAGGGCACCTACTGGTACAAGCTCATGCTGAAGCGGCTGGAGGCCGGCCAGGGCACCGAGGAGGACCTGGAGACCCTGCTCGACATCTCCGACAACATCCTCGGCCGCGCGTTCTGCGCCCTCGGCGACGGCGCGACCAGCCCCGTCGTCTCGTCCATCAAGCTGTTCCGGGACGAGTACCTCCAGCACTTCGAGCAGCGCGGCTGCCCCTTCGACCCGGCCAAGTCCACCCTCTGGGGAGGTGCCAAGTGACCGTCACCGACGACGCGTCGGCGGTGGAGAAGGTCGAGATGGTCTCCTGCACCATCGACGGCTTCGAGATCGAGGTGCCGAAGGGCACGCTGATCATCCGGGCCGCCGAGCTGCTCGGCATCCAGATCCCCCGGTTCTGCGAGCACCCGCTGCTCGACCCGATCGGCGCCTGCCGGCAGTGCCTGGTGGAGATCCCCGACGCCGGGAACGGCCGCGGGATGCCGAAGCCGCAGGCGTCCTGCACCACCGCCGTGATGCCGGGCATGGTCGTCAAGACCCAGCTCACCTCGCCGGTGGCCGACAAGGCCCAGCACGGCATCATGGAGTTCCTGCTCATCAACCACCCGCTGGACTGCCCGATCTGCGACAAGGGCGGCGAGTGCCCGCTGCAGAACCAGGCGATGTCCAACGGGCGCGGCGAGACGCGGTTCACCGAGACCAAGCGCACCTGGCCGAAGCCGCTTCCGCTGTCCAGCCAGGTGCTGCTCGACCGGGAACGCTGCATCCAGTGCACGCGTTGCACCCGGTTCTCCGAGCAGATCGCCGGCGACCCGTTCATCGACCTGTTCGCCCGGGGTGCGAAGGAGGAGGTCGGGACCGCCGACGGTAACCCGTTCCACTCCTACTTCTCCGGCAACACCGTGCAGATCTGCCCGGTCGGCGCGCTGACCGGCACCGCGTACCGGTTCCGGTCCCGGCCGTTCGACCTCGTGTCGCAGCCGAGCGTCTGCGAGCACTGCGCGTCCGGCTGCTCGCTGCGCACCGACCACCGGCGCGGGAAGGTCACACGCCGGCTGGCCGGGGACGACCCGCAGGTCAACGAGGAGTGGAACTGCGACAAGGGCCGCTGGGCCTTCACCTACGGGACGCAACCCGACCGCCTCACCCACCCGCTCGTCCGCAACGAGGACGGCGTGCTGGAGACGGCGTCGTGGCCGGAGGCGCTCACGATCGCGGCGCGCGGCCTCGCCGAGGCGCGCGGCTCCGCGGGTGTGCTGGCCGGCGGCCGCGTCACCCTTGAGGACGCCTACGCCTACGCCAAGTTCGCCCGGATCGCGCTCGGCACCAACGACGTCGACTTCCGGGCCCGCCCGCTGTCGGACGAGGAGTCGCGGTTCCTCGCCTCGTCCGTGGCGGGACGCTCCATCGAGGTGTCGTACTCCGACCTGGAGAAGGCGCCGGTCGTCCTCCTCGCCGGCCTGGAGCCGGAGGAGGAGTCGCCGATCGTGTTCCTGCGGCTCCGCAAGGCGTTCCGCAAGAACCGGCTCCCGGTGTACGCCGCCGCGCCGTTCGCGACGCGCGGGCTGGCGAAGCTCGGCGGCACGCTGCTGCCGACCGCGCCCGGCGCGGAGGCCGAAACGCTCGGCTCGCTCATCGGCGACGACGACCGCGCCGACGTCCGGACGCTGCTGGAGACGCCCGGCGCCGTCATCCTGGTCGGCGAGCGGCTCGCCACCAGCCCCGGCGCCCTCACCTCGGCGGTCCGGGTGGCGCAGGTCACCGGCGCCAGGCTGGCATGGGTGCCGCGCCGGGCCGGGGAGCGCGGCGCGATCGAGGCCGGGGCGCTGCCCGGGCTGCTGCCGATCGGCCGTCCGGTCACCGACCCGGAGGCGCGCGCCGAGGTCGCCCGCGCGTGGGGCGTCGCGGAGCTGCCCACCGGGCCCGGCGAGGACACCGCGGGCATCATCGCGGCGGCGGTGGAGGGGCGGCGCGGCGCGCTGCTCGTCGGCGGCGTCGACCCCTACGACCTGCCCGACCCGGAGGCGATGCTGCGGGCGCTGGAGGCCGCCCCGTTCGTGGTGAGCCTGGAGCAGCGGCCGAGCGCGGTCACCGACCGCGCCGACGTCGTCCTGCCGGTCGCGGCGGTCGCGGAGAAGTCCGGGACGTTCGTCGACTGGGAGGGCCGCGGCCGGCCGTTCGACGTCGTGCTGAAGTCGGCCGGGCGGATGTCGGACCTGCGGGTCCTGCAGGCGCTCGCCGACGAGATGGACGTCCACCTCGGCCTGCCCGGGCCGGACGCGGCGCGCCGCGAGCTGACCGCCCTCGGCGCCTACCGCGGCACCCGCTCGGACGCGCCGGACGTGGCGCAGCCGCTGCCTCCGCACCCCGAGCAGGGCGAGGCGCTGCTCGCGACGTGGCGGCTGCTGCTGGACCGGGGCCGCCTCCAGGACGGCGAGCCGTTCCTCGCGGGCACCGCCAAGGACGCGGTCGCCCGGCTGTCGCCCGCGACGGCCGCGGAGATCGGCGCGGTCGCGGCGGTGACGGTGTCGGGGCCGCGCGGCGAGGTCACGCTCCCGCTGGAGATCACCCCCGACCTGCCCGACCGGGTGGTGTGGCTGCCGACGAACTCGGCCGGCTGCGCGCTGTACCGGGACCTGGGCGCGGCCGCGGGCGGCATCGTCAAGATCGCGAGCGGGGCGCTCGCGAGCGCGAACGGGAACGCTGGAGGTGCCGAATGAGCCCGCTCCCCGCCGCCGTCCCGGCCGCGCCGGCGGCCGACCCCGCGCTGGAGGGCTTCGGCACCGACCCGTGGTGGCTGATCGGCGGCAAGGTCCTCGTCATCTTCGCGTTCCTCGTCGTGACCGTGCTGATGACGATGTGGATCGAGCGGCGGATCATCGGCCGGATGCAGCTGCGCGTCGGCCCGAACCGCGCCGGGCCCTTCGGCCTGCTGCAGGGTCTCGCCGACGGCATCAAGCTGGCGCTGAAGGAGGACATCGTCCCCCGCCAGGTGGACAAGGTCGTGTTCATCCTCGCGCCGGTGATGGCGGCCGTCCCGGCGTTCATCTCGTTCATCATCATCCCGTTCGGCCCGCGCGTGTCGATCTTCGGGCACGAGACGGCGCTGCAGGGCACCGACCTCCCGGTCGCGGTGCTGCTCGTCCTCGCGATGTCGTCGATGGCGATCTACGGCATCGTGCTGGCCGGCTGGTCGTCGATGTCGCCGTACTCGCTGCTCGGCGGGCTCCGCTCGTCCGCGCAGATGATCTCCTACGAGATCGCCATGGGCCTGTCGTTCGTCGCGGTGTTCATGTTCGCGGGCTCGATGTCCACCTCGCAGATCGTCGCGGCGCAGCAGGACAAGTGGTTCGTGGTGCTGCTCGCGCCGTCCTTCGTCGTCTACGTGATCACGATGATGGGCGAGTCCAACCGCATCCCGTTCGACCTGCCCGAGGGCGAGGGCGAGCTGGTCGGCGGCTTCCACACCGAGTACTCGTCGCTGAAGTTCGCGATGTTCTTCCTCGCGGAGTACATCAACCTCGCGACGCTGTCGGCGCTCGCCACCACGATGTTCCTCGGCGGCTGGCGCGCTCCCGCGCCGATCTCCACGGTCTGGGCCGGCGCCAACTCCGGCTGGTGGCCGGTGCTGTGGTTCCTGGTCAAGATCTTCCTGTTCATCTTCTTCTTCGTCTGGCTGCGCGGCACGCTGCCGCGCGTCCGCTACGACCAGCTGATGAAGCTCGGCTGGAAGGTGCTGATGCCCTTCTCGCTCGGCTGGATCCTGCTGGTCGCGACCATCCGCGCGCTGCGCAACGACGGCTACGACATGCGGCAGATCGTCATCGTCGCCGCCGTGGCCGCCGCGGTCGTGCTGGTCGCCACGGTGGTCTGGGAGATGTTCCGCGGCGAGGACGACAAGGAGATCGTCCCGGGGGCCGCGGCGGGCACGCGGACCGACCCGGCCGCGGGCGGGTACCCGGTGCCGCCGATGGACGCGCCCCACTACCACGGCCGCGCCCGGGAGCCGCGCGGGCAGGCCACGATCGAAAACCCTCCCGAGGAGGTCACCAGTGGGACTCACTGATTTCCTGAACCCGGTCAAGGGGTTCGGGGTCTCGTTCCACCAGATGTTCATGAAGAGCGAGACCGTTCAGTACCCCGAGGTGAAGAAGCCGACGGCGCCGCGCTTCCACGGCCGCCATCAGCTCAACCGGTGGCCGGACGGCCTGGAGAAGTGCATCGGCTGCGAGCTGTGCGCGTGGGCGTGCCCCGCTGACGCGATCTTCGTCGAGGGCGCCGACAACACCGCGGAGGAGCGGTACTCGCCGGGCGAGCGGTACGGCCGCACCTACCAGATCAACTATCTGCGGTGCATCCTCTGCGGTCTCTGCATCGAGGCGTGCCCGACCCGGGCGCTGACGATGACCAACGAGTACGAGCTCGCCGACGACAGCCGCGAGAGCCTCATCTACACCAAGGAGATGCTGCTGGCGCCGCTGCGCGAGGGCATGGAGGCGCCGCCGCACGAGATGCGGCTCGGCGACACCGAGGAGGACTACTACCGTCTCGGCCTCCAGTCGGAAGACGCGCCGAACGTGCCTTCCGAGGGGGGACGACCCCCCACGCCCCCCGGAGCGCCTTCGGCTCCGAACGTGCCTTCCGAGGGCGGCGGACGCGCCGGCGTCGACCAAGCCGTCAAGCGGGAGAAGGCGCGCAAGGGCGGTGATCGGAAATGACGCCCTCCCTGGCCGGCGCGCAGGTCCTCGCGGCCGACGTCGCCGACAAGCAGTCGGGCGAGCCGTTCTTCTTCTGGCTGCTCGCCGTCGTGTCGGTGCTCGCCGCGCTCGGCATGATCTTCATGCGGAAGGCGGTGCACTCGGCGCTGCTGCTGGCGACCGTGATGCTCTGCCTCGCCGCGCTGTACGCGATCCAGAACGCGCCGTTCCTGGCGTTCGTCCAGGTGATCGTCTACACCGGCGCGGTGCTGATGCTGTTCCTGTTCGTGCTGATGCTCGTCGGGGTCAGCTCCACCGACTCGCTGGTGGAGACGATCCGGGGCCAGCGCTTCTGGGCGGTGATCGCCGCGGTCGGCTTCATCGTCCTGCTGACGGTCGGGCTCGGCAACGCCGCGCTCGGCGACTCGGCCGGGCTGAACCAGGCCAACGCCGAGGGCAACGTGATCGGCCTGGCCCGGCTGCTGTTCTCCAAGTACGTGTTCGCGTTCGAGGCGACCAGCGCCCTGCTGATCACCGCGGCGCTGGGCGCGATGGTGCTGGCGCACCGGGAGCGCACCGAGCCGAAGGCGACGCAGCGGGACCTGTCCAAGGCGCGGTTCCTGTCCGGCGACCACCCGGGCCCGCTGCCCGGCCCCGGCACCTATGCCCGGCACAACGCCGTCGACATGCCGGCGCTGCTGCCGGACGGGACGCCGTCGGAGCTGTCGGTCAACCCGGTCATCGCCGCCCGCACCGACACCGCGGAGCGGCACGCCGACCTGTTCGGCGGCACCGAGGAGGAGGCCCTCGAACGGGACGTGGCCGCGGTGAAGGCGGCCACCGAAGAGGCCGAGGACGCGGACGCCGAGTCACGCGCGGTCAAGTCGGGGTCGCCGGCCGCGGGCGGCGGCGCGAGTGAAGGCGAGGCTGGTCAATGAGTCCGGGGCACTACCTGGCGCTCTCGGCGATCCTGTTCACCATCGGAGCGCTCGGCGTCCTCGTGCGGCGCAACGCGATCGTGGTGTTCATGTGCGTCGAGCTCATGCTGAACGCGACGAACCTCGCGTTCGTCTCGTTCTCCCGCATGCACGGCAACCTGGACGGCCAGATCATCGCGTTCTTCGTGATGGTGGTGGCCGCGGCGGAGGTCGTGGTGGGCCTGGCGATCATCATGACCATCTTCCGGACCCGCAGGTCCTCGTCGGTCGACGACGCGAACCTGCTGAAGTACTGAGAGGCCTGGGATGAAAGCGGAAGGCGTCCAGGCCGCGTCCTGGCTCCTCATCGCGCTCCCGCTCGCGGGCGCCGCGATCCTCCTGCTGGGAGGCAGGCGCACCGACAAGTGGGGCCACCTGCTCGGCGCCGCGATGTCGGTCGCGTCGTTCGCGGTCGGCGTCGCGATGTTCGCGCAGATGATCGGGTACGACGCCGAGGCGCGGCGCCGCACCCTGCACCTGTGGGACTTCATCGACGTCGGCACGTTCAAGATCGGCATGGACCTGCTGGTGGACCCGCTGTCCATCAGCTTCGTCCTGCTGATCACCGGGGTGGGCTCGCTCATCCACATCTACTCGATCGGCTACATGGCCGACGACCCCGACCGGCGGCGGTTCTTCGCCTACCTGAACCTGTTCGTCGCGGCGATGCTGCTGCTGGTGCTCGGGAACAACTTCCTGATCCTGTTCCTCGGCTGGGAGGGCGTCGGCCTCGCCTCGTACCTCCTCATCGGGTTCTGGCAGCACAAGCCGACCGCGGCGACCGCGGCGAAGAAGGCGTTCGTCGTCAACCGCGTCGGCGACATGGGGCTGATCATCGCGATTGCGCTGATCTTCGCCACGTTCGGCACCATCGACTTCGGGCCGGTCCTCGGCACCGGGGCCGAGCACCTGGGCCTCGCGTCCCAGCTCGGCACCGGCACCGCCACCGCGATCGGGCTCCTGCTCCTGCTCGGTGCCTGCGGCAAGTCGGCGCAGCTCCCGCTCCAGTCCTGGCTGCTGGACGCGATGGAGGGCCCCACCCCGGTGTCGGCCCTCATCCACGCGGCGACGATGGTGACCGCGGGCGTCTACCTCATCGTCCGGTCCGGGCCGATCTTCGAGATGTCCGACACCGCGCAGCTCGTGGTGACGATCGTCGGTGCGGCCACGCTGCTCGCCGGTGCGATCATCGGGTGCGGCAAGGACGACATCAAGAAGGCCCTCGCCGGGTCGACGATGTCGCAGATCGGCTACATGCACCTCGCCGCGGGCCTCGGCAAGCCCGGCTACGTCTTCGCCATCGCGCACCTCATCGCGCACGGCTTCTTCAAGGCGGGCCTGTTCCTCGGCGCCGGCTCGGTCATGCACGGCATGAAGGACGACGTGAACATGCGCCACTACGGCGCGCTCCGCTCGGTGATGGCGATCACCTACGCGACGTTCGGGCTCGGGTACCTCGCCATCATCGGGTTCCCCGGCCTGTCCGGCTGGTTCACCAAGGACGGCATCATCGAGGCCGCGTACGACAAGGGCGGCACGTCCGGGATGATCCTCGGCTCGTGCGCGCTCATCGGCGCCGGCATCACCGCGTACTACATGTCGCGCGTCATGTTCATGACGTTCTTCGGTGAGAAGCGCTGGGAGGACGACGTCCACCCGCACGAGTCGCCGGCCGTCATGACGTGGCCGCTGATCCTGCTCGCCGTCGGGTCCGTCTTCGCGGGCGGCTACCTCGTCCTCGGCCCGTTCGCCCACTTCCTCGAACCGGTCGTGGGCGCGCCCGAGCACGAGCACGAGTTCCAGCCCTTCACCGCCGCCAGCGCCGCCACCTTCGTGCTGATGATCGTCGGCGCGGGGATCGCCTGGGTCCAGTACGGGAGCCGGAAGGTGCCGCGCGAGGCGCCCAAGGGCTCCTTCGTCACCGTCGCGGCCCGCAAGGACCTCTACGGCGACGCGCTCAACGAGTCGCTGCTGATGCGCCCCGGCCAGTGGCTGACCCGGCTCGCGGTCTGGTTCGACGGACGCGGCGTCGACGGCGCCGTGAACGGCACGGCCGCCGGGGTCGGCGGCAGCTCCGGCCGGCTCCGGCGCGTCCAGACCGGCTTCGCCCGCTCCTATGCCCTGTCGATGCTCGGCGGCGCCGCCCTCGTGGTGGCGGCGCTCCTGGTGGTGAACGTGTCATGAGCGACTTTCCCTGGCTGAGCGTCCTCATCGCGCTGCCGCTCGCCGGCGCCGTGCTGCTCAGCGTCATCCCGCGCGAGCGGGAGGCGCTGGTCAAGCAGTTCGCGCTCGGCGTCTCCCTCGTCGTCGCCGCCCTCGCCGGCGTCATGGCGGCGGGCTTCGACGCGGGCGGCGACCGCTTCCAGTTCACCGAGAAGTACTGGTGGATCAAGGAGTTCGGGGTCCACTGGGCCCTCGGCGTCGACGGCGTCGCGCTGGTGATGATCCTGCTGTCGGTGATCCTCGTCCCGCTGGTCATGCTGGCGTCCTGGAGCGAGGCCGACCGGTCCGGCGGGGTGGACGTCCCCGCGAAGCGGTCGCTGAAGACCTACTTCGCGCTGCTGCTGTCGCTGGAAGCGGCCATGATCGGCGTCTTCGCGGCGACCGACGTGTTCCTCTTCTACGTCTTCTTCGAGGCGATGCTCATCCCGGTGTACTTCATCATCGGGTACTACGGCGGCGCCCAGCGCTCCTACGCGGCGGTCAAGTTCCTGCTGTACTCGCTGTTCGGCGGCCTGCTGATGCTCGTCGCCGTCATCTGGCTGTACCCGCTGTCGGCGAAGTCCGTCGACCAGGGCGGCCTCGGGCACGGCACGTTCATGTTCGACGAGCTGTCGACGATGAACATCGACCCGACGACGGCCAAGTGGCTGTTCCTCGGCTTCTTCGTCGCGTTCGCGATCAAGGCGCCGATGGTGCCGGTGCACACCTGGCTGCCGGACGCGGCGCAGCAGTCCCCGACCGGCGCGCTGGTGCTGATCGTCGGCGTGCTGGACAAGGTCGGCACGTACGGCATGCTCCGGTTCTGCCTGGAGCTGTTCCCCGGCGCCGCGAAGTGGGCCACCCCGGTCGTCCTCGCGTTCGCGGTGCTGAGCATCATCTACGGCGCGATCCTCGCGATCGGCCAGGTCGACATGAAGCGCCTCATCGCCTACACGTCGGTGTCGCACTTCGGGTTCATCGTCCTCGGCATCTTCGCGATGACGTCGCAGGGGCAGTCCGGCGCCGCGCTCTACATGGTGAACCACGGGTTCTCCACCGGCGCGCTGTTCCTCATCGTCGGCTTCCTCATCGTCCGGCGGAAGTCGGCGCGGATCGCCGACTACGGCGGCGTGCAGAAGGCGGCGCCCGTCCTCGCCGGGACGTTCCTGATCGCCGGCCTGTCCGGGCTGTCGCTGCCGGGCCTGTCCACCTTCGTGTCGGAGTTCCTCGTCATCGTCGGCACGTTCAGCACCCACCGGTGGGCGGCGGTCCTCGCGGTCAGCGGCGTCGTGCTCGCCGCCATCTACATCCTGTGGATGTACCAGCGGACCATGGGCGGCCCGAAGGCGCCCGCGGTCGAGGGCATGAAGGACCTGTCCGCCCGGGAGAAGTGGGCGATCGCCCCGATCATCGCGATCATCGTCGCGATGGGCCTCTTCCCGCAGCCGGTGCTGCACGTGATCAACCCGTCGGTGGACCACACGCTGGCCCGCGTCGACAAGCATGATCCGGCGCCGGACATCACCGGTAACGTCGCCGAGAACGGAGCCCGTCCATGAGCACCACCAGTCAGGTGAGCGGCGTCCTCGCCCAGGGGGGTGACATCCCCGCGCCGCACATCGAGTACGGGCAGATCGGCCCGCTGCTCGTGGTCCTCGGCGCCGCCGTCCTGGGCGTGCTCGTCGAGGCGTTCATCGGCCGGAGGGGGCGGTACTGGACGCAGGTGCCGGTCGCGTTCCTCGGCCTCGCCGGCGGCCTCGTCTGGACCATCGTGCTGGCGTGGCGCGACGACCCGCACCACGTCGCCGCCGAGGGCGCGCTCGGCGTGGACGGCCCCACCCTGTTCATCCAGGGCACCATCCTCGTGCTGGCGCTCGTCAGCACGCTGCTGATCGCCGAGCGGGGCGACGGCCGCGCCGCCGGCGGGCACTTCGCCGCGCAGGCGTCCGCCCTGCCCGGCACCGAGGCCGAGCAGCGCACCACCGCGGCCGGGTTCACCCAGACCGAGGTGTTCCCGCTGATGATGTTCGCGGTCGGCGGCATGATGATGTTCCCGGCCTCCAACGACCTGCTCACGATGTTCGTGGCGCTGGAGGTCATGTCCCTGCCGCTGTACCTGCTGTGCGGGCTCGCCCGCCGGCGGCGCCTCCTCTCCCAGGAGGCGGCGGTCAAGTACTTCCTGCTCGGCGCGTTCTCCTCGGCGTTCTTCCTCTACGGCGCCGCGCTGCTGTACGGGTACGCCGGGTCGGTGCGGCTGTCGGACATCTCCGCGCAGATCGGCAAGGACGCCGGCAGCGAGACCCTGCTCCTCGCGGGCGTCGCGCTGCTGTCGGTCGGGCTGCTGTTCAAGCTCGGCGGCGTCCCCTTCCACATGTGGAAGCCGGACGTCTACCAGGGCGCCCCCACCCCGATCACGGCGCTGATGGCGTCCTGCACCGTCGTCGCCGCGTTCGGCGGGATCCTGCGCGTCTACTACGTCGCGTTCGAGACGCTGCGCTGGGACTGGCGGCCCGTCATGTGGGGTGTGGCCATTCTCACCATGGTCGCCGGGTCGATCATCGCGATCACGCAGACCGACATCAAGCGGATGCTGGCCTACTCCTCCGTCGCGCACGCGGGCTTCCTGCTCATGGGCGTGATCGCCAGCTCCCCGGACGGGCTGTCCAGCACCATGTTCTACCTGGTCGCCTACGGCTTCACCTCGGTCGGCGCGTTCGCCGTCGTCACGATGGTGCGGGACGCGGGCGGCGAGGCCGGGCACCTGTCCCGCTGGGCGGGCCTCGGCAAGCGCTCCCCGGTCGTCGCGGGCGTGTTCGCGTTCTTCCTCCTGGCGTTCGCCGGCATCCCGCTCACCAGCGGGTTCACCGGCAAGTTCGCGGTGTTCAAGGCGGCCGTGGAGGAGGGCGCGACACCCCTGGTCATCGTCGCGGTCGTCTCCTCCGCCGTCGCCGCGTTCTTCTACGTCCGTGTGATCGTCGTCATGTTCTTCAGCGAGCCGGACGCCGAAGGCCCGGTCGTGGTGGCCGGGCCGGCGACCGCGGTCGCGGTCGCCCTCGGAGTGACGGCTACTGTGGTACTCGGCGTGATCCCGCAGCCCGTCCTGGACCTCGCGGGGACCGCCACGACCCACATGTTCGTCCGGTAGGGAGTCTTGGGTGACGAACCCATCCGCTGAGAAGCCCGGCGGGCCGGCCTTCGAGGAGACCGGCCCGTTCGGGCTTCCCGTCGACGCCGCCCTCGCGGCCGACGCCAGGGAGCGCCTCGCCGCCGTCGAAGCCCTCCTCCAGGAGTGCGTGCGCGGCGAGGACCCGCTGCTCACCGAGGCCTCACGGCACCTCGTCGAGGCGGGCGGCAAGCGGTTCCGGCCGATGCTGGTGCTGCTCGCCTCCCACTTCGGCGACCCGTCGGCGCCGGGCGTCGTCCCCGCCGCCGTCGTCGTCGAACTCACCCACCTCGGCACCCTCTACCACGACGACGTCATGGACGAGGCGACCGTCCGCCGCGGCCAGCAGTCCGCGAACTCCCGCTGGACGAACACCGTCGCGATCCTCACCGGCGACTACCTGTTCGCCCGCGCGTCCGACCTGCTCGCCGACCTCGGCCCCGAGGCCGTCCGCATCCAGGCCCGCGCGTTCGCCCGCCTCGTCCGCGGCCAGATCCAGGAGACCGTCGGCCCCACCCCCGACGCCGACCCCCTCAAGCACTACCTGCAGGTCGTCGCCGACAAGACCGCGTCCCTCATCGCCGTCTCCGGCCAGTTCGGCGCCCTGCTCGCAGGCGCCCCCGCGCACGTCGTCGACACCGTCACCTCCGCCTGCGAGAAGATCGGTATCGCCTTCCAGCTCTCCGACGACATCCTCGACATCGCCTCCGAGACCGAGGAGTCCGGCAAGACCCCCGGCACCGACCTCCGCGAAGGCATCCGCACCCTCCCGATGCACCACGTCCTCGCGGGCACCTCCTCCGGCTCCGACGACGCCCGCCTCCGCGAACTCCTCACCCAGGACCTCACGGACGACGCCCTCCACGCCGAGGCCCTCACCCTCCTGCGCGCCCACCCCGCCATGGACCGCGCCCGCGCCGACCTCCGCCGCTGGGCCGAGGACGCCCGCACCGAACTCCTCACCCTCCCCGAAATCCCCGCCCGAGAGTCCCTCACCAACCTCTGCGACTACGTCATAACCCGAACCGGCTGACCCGTCGTCACCGCGCGAGCCGCGTCGTCCCCCACGGCGCGCCATCGCGCGGGCACGTCACCCTGCGGGCCATGTGACAGGCGGGTCGGGGAGTCCGTGAGCCGTGTAGCCGTCCGCGGCGTGTCGTCGTGCGAGCTTGTCAATCCGCGAGCTTCGTGACAGGCGGGCCGGGCGAGTGCGCGGGCCGTGCCATCGTGCGGGTACGTCGCCCCGTGGGCTGTGTCACGGGCGAGGTGTGTGACTGCGCAGGGCCGGCCCCGCGTCGACGGCAGTCGACGCGCAACCGGCCCCGCTTCTTGCGTTCAGGCGTTCTGGGGTTCTGGGTCTTCGGTGACGCCGCGGGACTTCATGGCGTGCAGGACGAGGTCGATGAGGACCTGCTTGCAGGAGTCGAGGCGGCGGGCGTCGCAAAGCATGACGGGGACCTTGGGGCCCAGGTTGAGGGCCAGCTGGATCTCCGCGAGGTCGTACTGCTTGGCTCCGTCGAAGCAGTTCACCGCGACGATGAACGGGGTGCCGCGGCGCTCGAAGTAGTCGACCGAGGGGAAGCAGTCGGACAGGCGGCGGGTGTCGGCGAGGACGACCGCGCCGAGCGCGCCGAGGGAGACCTCGTCCCACATGAACCAGAAGCGCTCCTGGCCGGGGGTGCCGAACAGGTACAGGACGTACTCGTCCCGCATGGTGATGCGGCCGAAGTCCATGGCGACGGTGGTGGTGTTCTTGCGCTCCACCCCGGAGATGTCGTCGACGCCGATGCTCTCGTCGGTGAGGATCTCCTCGGTGCGCAGCGGCTGGGTCTCCGAGACCGTGCCCACCATGGTGGTCTTCCCCACCCCGAAACCGCCCGCGATCACGATCTTGACCGCGGTGGGGAGCCGGCGCGCGCGCATGTCGCGCCTAGAGGGCCCGGAGACCATCGATCACCGCCTTGTAGAGCCTGATGTCGTGCATGTCCGCCTCCGGTTCGGGTTCCTGCATGGAGACGAATCCCTTGTCGAGCAGGTCGCCGAGCATGACCCGGACGGTCGCGACGGGAAGGTCGAGGTGGCCGGTGAGCTCGGCGACCGACATGACGTTCTGGCAGAGCCTGATGATCTCCAGGTGCTCGGGGCCGAGCCCGACGGTGGTCTCCGGCTCCGGGCCGACCGCGACCACGAGGGTGATCAGGTCGAACTTGCCGCGGGTCGGCTCGATCCGTCCGCTCGTCATCACGTACGGGCGGACCATCGGCCCGGCCTGGTCGTCGAGCCAGCGCTCCGTGACTTCGGGTTCCGGCGGGCGCTCCGGGTCCTCCGGCCAGAGCTCGGGAGTGGGATCTTCGGGCGGCATCATGTGGAGCGACCCTCCGCGGCGGCCTCGGAGCGCGACGGCGAGGTGAGGTGCTCGCCCATGCTGGTGACGAGCATCGCCATCTCGTAGGCGATGAGACCGACGTCGGCGTCCTCGTCGGCCAGCACCGCGAGGCAGGCGCCCTTGCCGGCCACCGTCACCAGCATGAACTGCGACTGCATCTCGATGATCGTCTGGCGGACGGGCCCGCCGCCGAACCGCGTCCCGGCGCCCTTCGCCAGGCTCTGGATGCCCGCGGCCACGGCGGCCAGGTGCTCGCCGTCGTCCTGGTTCATCCCCTCCGAGGAGGCCATCAGCAGGCCGTCCGCCGACAGCACGACCGCGTCGTGGGCGTGCGGCACGCGATGGACCAGGTCGTCCAACAGCCAGCCCAGATCGGACGCCGAACCCGCTTTCTGCATCACTGCTCGTCCTCGCCTTCCACTGCGTCGTTGGCGCGGGCTTCGACCGCCGTCCTCGCAAGGCGGGTGCCGCGCTGGTAGGACCCCATGATCCGCTGAATCTCCTCGGGCGAGCGGCCGGGGTCGTCGTGCTCGTCCTGCTCGGCGGCCGCGGGCTCATCGGCCTGCAGCGGCGCCGCGAGGTTCGCCTGCGGAACCCGGACGGGCAGACCGGATGGGGTGGTGGAGCTCTCGGGCACGGCTGGCTGGTCCTCCGGGTGACTGGTCTCGGATTCCGCGGCGCCCCCCGCCTCGGCGCCCTCCGGCGGCGCGGGGTCCGCCGCGACCGGTTCGGGTGTCTCCGGGACGCTCGCGGAGCTCTCGGACCCGTCGGGGCCCGTGGCGGGCGGCGGCACCGCGACGAGGGCGGGCGGCGCGGGCTGCTCCCTGGTCAGGGTCACCACGCCGCGCGTTCCCTGCGCCTCCGCGGCTTCCCCGCCCTCGCCGGCCGGCACCGGGGCCGGCTGCCGGACGGCCAGGCCGTTCTCGGTGGTGGCGCCGGGGATCTTCTCGGCGCCGCTCTCGACGACCAGGTCCTGCGGGATGACGACGACGGCCGTGGTGCCGCCGTAGGCCGAGCGCTTCAGCGAGACCTGCACGCCGTACCGCTCGGCCAGCTTCGCGACGACGAACAGGCCGAGCTGCACGGAACTGCGCAGGTTGAACTCGGGCGGGTCGACGATGCGCTCGTTGATCTCGGCGAGCTTCTCGTCGGTCATGCCGAGCCCGCGGTCCTCGATGTCGATCGCGAACCCGTTGGCGACCAGGTGCCCGCCGATGTGCACGGCGGTGTCGGGCGGGGAGAACGCCACAGCGTTCTCGATCAGCTCGGCGAGCAGGTGCGTGAGGTCACCGACGGCGCGTCCGGCCAGCTCCACCGGTCCGAACGGCAGGACGGTGACGCGCGTGTAGTCCTCGACCTCGCCGACCGCCGCGCGGACGACGTCCACCATCGGCACCGACTGCCGCCAGCCACGTGCGGGGATCGAGCCGGACAGAACGATGAGGTTCTCGGCGTTGCGCCGCATACGGGTGGCGAGGTGGTCGAGCCGGAACAGCTCTTCCAGGTCCTTCGGATCGATGTCGCGCTTGCGTTCCATGGTGTCGAGCATGTTGAGCTGCCGGTGCACCAGCGCCTGGGTGCGGCGCGCCAGGCTCAGCAGGACGTCGCGGATTCCGCGGCGCAGCTCGGCCTGCTCGACGGCGGTCCGGATCGCGGTCTCCTGGACGGCGTTGAACGCGCGTCCCACCTGCCCGATCTCGTCGGTGCCGAACTGCAGCGGCGGCGCCTCCAGGGCGACGTCGACCTTCTCGCCGTGCCCGAGCCGGTCGACGACGCTGGGCAGCCGCTGCTCGGCCAGCTCCCACGCGGCGACGCGCAGCCGTTCGAGCTGCCGGACGAGGGCACGCGCCGTCGTGATCGACACGATGATGGACGCGATGACCGCGAGGAGCCCGAGCCCACCGGCCAGCACCAGCCGGATGATGATTCCGAAGGCCATCGGCTTCGCGCGTTCGACGAGCCGGTCTCCACCGTCCAGGACCACCTGCTCCAGCTTGTCCTGCACGGGTCGCGTCGCGGACTGCCATTCACTGCCGGTGATGCGGGCGGCCCCGCCCGGCTTGGTCTGGACGAGGTGGTCCTCATACTGCCGCAGCCGGAGGTACTGAGAGCTCTTGAGCACCGCGTCGTACTGGGCGCGGTCCGTGTCCGGCAACTGGGCCGCGGCCTCCTGGTGCAGGAAACGCTGGGTACCCACCAGTTGGACGAACTCGGCGTGCTCGGACGGCGTGAGGCCGCCCCGGGCGAGCGCGCCTGCGACGAGCGCGTCCTCGCGGGAGAGGACCTCCTTGGCCCGGGTCAGCGCGTTGAGCGTGCGGCTGTCCTTGGCGATGGCCTCGTCGTCCACGCTTCCGGCCGAGGAGTAGAGGCGAAAGGCGGTGTCGATGAAGTCGTTGAAGGGGCCTGCTGCCCGGCTCCGGTCGACCGTCCGCGCGTCGATGGCTCGCCGGCCGGCGGAGAGCGCGTCCAGACGCGTCAGCGACTTCCTGATGTTCTCTTCGGTGTCATCGCTGATCATCCGCGCGACGCTGCCACTGGAGACGCCCTTGCGGTAGGCGGCCGTCGCGGTGTCGACGGTGCGCCGCTGCGCGTCCAGTGCACTGCGCTGTTGCCTGCCCGGGCTCCCCAGATAGATCAGCGAGAGCCTGCGCTCCTGTTGCAGTTCGGTCACCAACGTGACGGCCGGCCGTGTGACGTTGGTGTCGAGTGCGTTGATGGTGAGCAGATTCAGCCCCTCGCGCAGTGTCACCCAGGCGGCGAAGACCCAGAGCGCGGTGAGCGACACGAGCAGGGCAGCAATTTTCGTCCGCAGACGTGAGTTGCGGAAGCGCATCAACCTGTCCTCAACGAGTTCCCGAGCAGCCCGGCGGACCCGTCGAGGTGACGGAGACCTGGCCACTGGTGGTGTGCAGGCGCACGGCGCGACGGGGGGTGTCACGCATGCACGCGGAGTACCTTAGCAACGTCGCAGGCGCAGATGATGTACTTTGTTCCCAATCAGTGGAGGTTTTCGTAAATGCCGTCCCTGCATTGTGATCCAGGGAACACCGTCCATCGTTGCATTTAGTGCAAATCGCCGCTAATGCCGCGTTTGCGGGCAAGTTGGTGTGCGGCCAGGAGGGACGCCTGGACGATCGCCGAGGGCAGGTAGAGGTCCTTGTCGTGCCACAGTGCGGGGCCCTCGATGGGCCCGTTGCCCAGATGATGAGGAGCGGGGAGGAATCTGCACCCCGCTGTTACAGATTCTTCATACTCATCGGGCGCCTGTGAGGTCACATTACCCTGGTCTTCTGACAGCAGGACTTGAATGGCGTACGCGGTCTCCTCGAAGGTCCCCTTCCAGCGCCCCCATGATCCGTCGGGGCGCTGGGTGGCCAGAGTCCAGGCCCGCGCCCGGCGTATCGCCGGCGCCGCTTGCCAGCCTCCGAAACGGCTCAGCGCGACCACGCAGCACATGGTCGCGTAGTACGGCGACGCATGCCATCGGTCCGTCCAGCTCCCGTCCGCCTCCTGCCGGTCGCAGAGGAGGGTGACGAGCTTGTCGACCGTCGCGGCGTACCTGTGGCTCATCGCGGTCCGTGGCGCCCTCCCCTCCTCGACGGCGCGCAGATACTGACCGAACGCCTCCAGAGCATGGGCGTTGACGGTCACGGAGAAGCCTTCCTCGCCCGGCCAGGTGCAGAAATGCGTTCCCGTCTCGTACGCCCACAGCGAGTCCGGGGCGCGCGGGACACCGAGGAGATTGAGCGCGTACAGCACCGCCGACGTGGTGTCGGCGTCGGCCGGGAGGCCTTCCGCCGCCGGGGTGCCGACCGGACCGAGCGCGTCGTCGAGACTCGTGATGAGCGCTGCCGGGACCTGCGCGGCGATCCCGGCCCGTGTCAGGGAGCTGAGCACCCATGCCCGCTCGAAGACGGTGATGGGGATTCCGCACGGTGCCAGACCGTCGTGATCGTCCACCACGGTCTCCAGGAAGACCCGCGCCGGATGGTGGGGGTCTCTCGCCCGGCCGTCGAGCCATGCCGCCGTGGCGGCGGGTGACGCGCCGACGGATCCGGTGGAGCCCGGACGGATCGTGGCCGCGTCCCTGGCGAGGTCGCCCGCGACCTCCAGCGCGTGGAGGATCTTCTCGGGAAGCTCCGCCCCGAAGCTGAGCGCGGCCTGCACCTTGGCGAGTCTCGTCCCGTCCAGGCCGATCGGGAGGCGCAGGCGTCCGGTGAGCGCCGAGGGCGAGAGGACGGTGCTCGGCGCTTCTGCGAGGGCGCGGGTGTGCTCGTTGATCGACTCGATCAGCGCGGTGATGATCAGATCGTTCGCCGGCATGTCCGGCAGGGCCGCCGCGGGGAGTTCCCACAAGGTCCGGGCCAGCAAGGGCAGCAGTGCGTCGAGCCTGGCGGCCACCTCCGCGATGTCCACGTCCTGCGAGCTCGGGGGGCGGCGGCCGGCGTCGCTCCGGAGCAGGGACAGTAGTGCGTCCACGGCGCTCAGGGTCGGGACGATCGCGTAGCCGTCCGGCGCGCCCCACAGGCCGTCCGGGCGCTGCGCGTCCAAGATGTACCGGACGCGGCGGGAATGTCTCGCCAGCCACGGCGCCAGCGCGATCAGCCGTCCGGTCTCGTAGATCGATGGGGACACCTGGCCCCAGGGGCGGTCGATCAGGCCTGCCAGGAGCGCTCGGCCGGCCGCGGCCGTGCGGAAGTCGGGCGGGGTGCTCGTCTGTGTCTCCGGGGTGTGGCCGCACTCACTGGTCGTCATAGCTCTCCCCAGTAGTCGGCGCCCCCGTAGAAGCCGACGCAGAAGTCGATCTGGCGTTCGAGGTAGTAGGAAAGCCGCGGGTGATCGGCGCGCAGGGGGATGACGATCTCCCGGAACCGCCGGGTCAGCTCGGTGACGTGCTCGTCCACCTCCTCCCGGCCGCCTCCGAGCATGAGGGCGTTGAGATCCCCCCACTTGACGTCCCGTTCATAGGACCCGATGTCGTTGATCAGCCTGCCCGCCCGCTGGGCGGCCCAGCTCGCTTCCTGGATGGCCGCGATGTCGTCGGCCGACGGCGGGGGGCTGGTGTAGATCCAATGCGACACGAAGGCGAAGGAGAAGCCGAAGTTTTCAGAATTGTCGAGATAGGTGTCGAGAGTGGGCCGCTCGCCCGTCCCGCTTTCCGGCCGCCAGTCCCATTCGCGCGCCATGGCGTGCAGAAATCTCGCCAGATTGTCTTTCCACACGGGATACAGCACGGGAAACGCGGGAGAGGACGACAATCCGTCCCGGATGTCGGCGAGCGAGAGGAGGAGGTCATCCGAGTCGGGGTCCGCGCCGTCTCCGACCTCCAGGCACCTGGCGACGATGTCGTCCACCTCGTCCCGTGAGGTAGCCACATAGTCGATGAGCCAGTCCACGCCGAAGCCCCAGATGGCGGCGCGGTTGGTCATCCGCAGATCGGCGCTCGCCGCCCACGGCGCGCTGAACGCGGTGCAGAGGCAGACCGTGTTGTAGAGCGTGGGGTCGAACGGCTTCGCTGAGAAAAGGCGGTCGTATCCGGCCGCCCACTGCTGCGTATCGCGCGCGGCCTGACCCGCCACCGCGCAGATCGCTCCACTCGGCATGGCGGCGGGCATGCCATTGAAATCCGTCTCATCCATGGTCGCGGCCATCCTCATCCTTGGTGCGTTCCAGGGGGTTCAGCGGGGAGAGCGCGCTCTGCTCAACGCACCACGGGCTCCAGCGTTATCGCCACCCGATCGCGCGGCTTCAGCGTGAGGTCCACACGCGGCTTGATCGAAGGAGAGGTCTGCAAGGCCGGACGGAACTTGCTCAGCAGCGTGGCCAGGATGAGCGGTGCCTCGATGAAGAAGAAGACGCGCCCCGCGCACTGGTGAGGACCCCCACCGAAAGCCATGAAGGCGAATCGGTGGCGCGACCTGTCGGCCGCGAACCGCTCCGGGGCGAAGACGTGCGGCTCGGGCCAGACGTCCGGGAGCCGGTGTGTGAGGAAGGGGCTGACGGCGATGGTCGATCCGGCCTTGAGCCTGACCCCGTCGATGACGTCGTCGTCCCGGACGACCCGGGGGGTGATCCATGCGACGGAGTACAGGCGCAGCGCCTCCTGGAGCACCATCTTGGTGTAGGTCAGCTTCTGGACGTGATCGAAGGCGACCGGGCCGGCGCCGACCACGCGGTCGATCTCCTCGTACAGCCTTGATCGGACGTCCGGGTACGCGTCCAGCGCGCCCCAGAGGAATGTCAGCACCGAGACCGTCGTGTCCGTCGCGGCCACGAACAGGCCGGTGATGCCGTCCCGGACCGCCTGGTCATCGAGCGACCCGCCGTCCTCGCCCCGCGCGCGCATGAGCATCGACACCACGTCCCGGGCGCCCTTGTCCTCCTGGGCACGCGCTTCATGGACGATGGGGAAGATGAGGTCGTCCACGGCCTTCACGGAGCGGACGAAGGTCCGGTCTCCGGGGAGCGGCACCGCGAAGGGGACGAACGGCATGAGCATCCGCGCCCGGAACGACGAGGTCGTCGCGGTCACCATGGCCCGCCCGAGTCCGTCGATGTTCTCCAGCGGGATCCGGTCGCCGAGAAGGACGCGGATGATCGTGCGATAGACGATTCGGGTCATCCCCTCATAGGCGTCGACCGGCCGTCCTCCCGCGGCGTGCTCGCCCAGATCGTCCACGGCCTCGGCGATGGTCGTGATCATCTCGTCGGCCATGAGCGCGGTGCTCGGGGCGGAGAGCAGTTCCTGGTAGACCCTGCGCCTGATGTTCCAGGACGCACCCAGGTCGGAGGTGTCGCCGACCAGCCGTCCCAGGGGTTTCCACATCATGCCCTCACGCCGGTAATTGTCGACGTTGTCGCGAAGGACGTACTGCAGATGCTCCGGGTGAGTGATCAGGTGGGGGCGGAAGGGGCCGAGGTTCACCCGGACGATCTCCCCGTCCGCCTCGCGCCCCATCTCCTCGAACGCCTCCAGCGGATCCCGTACCAGGCCTGGAAGGTGACGCAGTGGCAGCATTCGCGCTTTGCGGGCGGACCGGATCCCGACATCGACGGTCATTCTCGACCCCTTATGCCAGTTGATGAACTTGTGTCGGTTCATGGGGAAGCGGGAGGCGTGAACGGGTCAGAGGCGCGTTTTATTCGTAGATGGGGGGTCTGGGCGATTTACGGGAAGTATCACATGATCATTTGACGGATTCAAGCGTCAGATCGATAGGAAACCACCACTTGCATGGGTGATTTGGGTCACTTTGCGAGCAATGTGGCGTCCAAGTCAACGCCGACCTGACAAAAGCTCGGTCCCGAGCAGGGGGCGCCCGTTCCCCGTTTCAGCGGGCGTCGTGGCCGGTGGGGAGGATTTCCGGCCATACGACGCGCCCCGCCACACGCACCTCACCGATCACTTTCCGCGTCCCGCATTGAGCGATGACGCGGTACGTCGCGGGCACGGCGTCCTGCTTCACGGTGGCGGTGCCCTTCACAGCCCGTCCGGTGAACACCTCAGAGGTCGCGGCCGGCGTCATGCCCGCACACCCGGGCACCCAGATCCGGACCTGCTCCCCGGGACGCACCGTGCCCGGGTCCACCGTGATGCCGTCCTGCCTGGTCGCCGTGGCCTCGCCCGCCGCAGGTGCCAGCATGCCCGCCGCGATGAGCGCTGTTCCCAACACGGTGACGCTGACCAGGCGCAACGGGAGCTCCTCGAATCCGGCTGTCGACGACCGGCACTCTAGCTCCTCTATGCGGTTTCGGGCACAGCTTCCCGGCGTCCCGCCCTCAATCCGTCCCAGGTCAGGGTTATCAGGGCGAACCAAACCAAGAGGAACCCCGCCCACCGGCTCGCCGGCATCTCCTCGTGCTGGATGAACACCCCGATGACGAACTGGAGCACCGGCGCCAGGTACTGCAACATCCCCATCGCGGTCATCGGCAGCCGGATCGCCGACGCGTTGAAGAGCATCAGCGGGACGGCCGTCACGACCCCCGCCCCGACCAGCAGCGCCGCGTGCCCCGCACCGTGATGCCCGAAGGCGGCGTCCCCGCGTCCCTCCAGGAAGAGGATGAACGCCAGCGCCGGCACGACCATCACGGCCGTCTCGACCGCCAGGCTCTCCGCCGACGGCATGTTGGCGAACTTCTTGAGCAGCCCGTACGTCCCGAACGCGAAGGCCAGCATCAGCGCGATCCAGGGAGGCCGCCCGTAGTCGACGGTCAGCACGACCACCGCCGCCGTCCCGAGGCCGACGGCCGTCCACTGCCACGGCCGCAGCGGCTCCCGGAAGATCGCCACTCCGAACACCACGCTGATCAGCGGGTTGATGAAGTACCCCAGCGCCGCCTCGACCGTCTGCCCACTGTTGACGGCGTAGATGTACGTCCCCCAGTTGACGCTGATCACCGCCGCCGCCAGTCCCAGCAGCACCCAGTGCCGGAGCCCCAGCGCCCGCGTCCACCGCCAGCTCCGCCGCGCGGCCAGCACCGCGGCCACCGCCACGAGCGACCACAGGATCCGGTGCGCGAGGATCTCCACCGCCCCCGCCGGCTTGAGGAGCGGCCAGTACAGCGGGAACAGCCCCCACATCACATAGGCCGCGACCCCGAACGCCATGCCCCGTCTGACCACGACCTGCAACCTATCAGCCTGTAATCACCCAATCGGGACACACTCCTGTCGTCGTCCGCGAGTAATCTGAGAAGGATGTTCGGCTTTGCGCCCGTTCACGCACTGGAGCGTCCGCAAGCTCGCCGACTACCTGGAGCGCAACACCGTCCGCCAGGTGAAGATCGGCCGAGAACGGCTCCGCCAGATCCTGCGCGAACGCGGCATCTCCTTACCAGCTGTGGGGCATCAACCGGCACCGCAAGGGCGGCGCCAACACCCTGGCAGCGCTCAAGACGATCCGGGCCGCCCGCCCTGACGGCGCACCGATCTACGTCATCTCGGACAACCTGTCGGCCAACAAGACACCCGCCATCCGCGCCTGGGCACGCAAGAACAACGTCGAGCTGTCTGACCCCAACCACGTGGTCCTGGCCCGCAAACTCCAGGCCTACCTGCGCTGGCGCAACGCCAACGCCCGCCACCCCGACGTCCTGGCCGCCCAACGCCGCGAACGAGCCCGCGTCCGCAGCCAGCGCCAGCAACGCTGGGGCCGCCCACGACCCAAACAGCCTGATCCAAACCCCGGGCCGTTCGTGGTCGGCGCACTAGGCTCTGACGCGCCATCATGCCCGATCTACGCTTATTCGCCAAACAATGATGATCAGTAATGGCCGTCCGTGCATCCGTCCATTGCAATTAAGCTGATCGCTATCCAACCACCGAAGCGCTAAGGCTGCCACGAATGCCTACTGCCCCAGAAGTGTCGACAGTACCCCTCGAGGTTGAGCTGATCGGCGAATCGGCCGAGCCGGTCCTGAGCGCCCCCCATCGGATCACCAAGGGTGGGTGGGCGGCGCTGTCTGTGACCGGTGAGCTGCTTTTGATGGATGACCAGCTCACTACAATCGGAAGCCTTTCAGGCCCCGCAGAAATCCTCCAGGACAAGCCTGATTCTGCCGTCATTCCAACGTGCCGGGTCGATGTCAGTCCAGACCTGCGGTTCGCGGCATTCGCCGGAACCAGTCGAATTGTGATCGTTGATCGCAACGGCGACGTGCAGTGGCAGGCGACCCACCCCGTGACCTCCGTCGAGGGAACAAACGATGTGGCAAGCTGCGCCGTTTTCACCCCCGACGGTACCTCTCTATGGGCATTCGTACCACGGCTCAAGAATGCTGACACAAGGCCGGGTGATTCCCATCCGTTCCTTCCATCGTTCAGCGTCGAACGCCATGTACTCGACGTGAGCAACTGGCGCACAACGGCCCGTACGGCGACCGAGTATCGGGGCCACAGCCAAATGCTCCTTCATCCTGACGGCAAGCACGCCGGTTACGGGACATTCGACGGGCACGACGGCTGGTTCTGCCGGTGGGTGCGCTGGGACGACGGCTGCGAGACGGTCGTCGAGACGGGCTGGATGAAACCCGTCGACATCCACCCGGGCGGCGAACGATGGCTCGCCCACACCCCCTGCGAACTGGTCACCGGCGACTTCCGCAGCGGCACAGTGTCGACCATCCCGGTGGTGGCTGACGCCGAAGACGCGTCGGAAGAAGACTGGGAGAACCATCCGTACCACGGCTATGACCTGGACATCTCGGCTGCCTGCCTGCTCACGCCGAATCTCGCTCTCGCCCGCTGCGACGACCTCATGGAAAACGAGCACCACCCACACCTGCTGTTCCGGGTAGACCCCCCACATTCTCACGGACCGGTTTCCTACCCACCAACAAGCAACTTCCGGGAACGCGCATACCAGGGGTACAACGTGGACATCGCCAGCGCCGGTGACGGAACCTGGCTGACCTTCACTCCGGACAGCCGACTGCAACGATGGCGGTTGTCCGGTTGAGCTAGCGCAAAGCGAACGCCACCGAGTGTTGGTGAACGAGCGTCTGTCGACACTTGCCCCGTGATCACGGATCCGCAGGTGGACGGTGTCAGCAACTCGCGTCGGCGATCAATGTCGGTGAACCATCCGGTCGATAGATTCCGACACATCCCGCCTTCGCGAACAATGCGGAGACGCCACGTCGGGCGGGTGTCCGGGTCTTGGTCGATCCGGCTGCCCCTCCGCACGCGCGCATGCCAGCGTCAGCGGCGCGGGCGCGGACAGCTCTGGACGTCACCGTGGCGACGGCGGCCGCCCGAGATCCTTCTGCATCACGCATGAAGGATCTCGGGCGGCCGGCCGGGTTGCTCTCCCGATCGCTGTCCTATCAGCGATCTCGGACTGCCGCAGCAAGGCGGGCTGTCAGGCGTCGAACGTACAGCCGGCCTTCAGCGAGCTGGTCCTGTTGTCGCCGACGTTGTTGTTGGACAGGCTGCCGTCGCGGCGCGCCGACCCGTAATTGCCCTTCCGCTTCCAGACGCTCTTCTTCCCCTTGTAGCCCGCGTGCTGGTAGAGGGTCAGCCAGCAGTTCGCGGGCACGACGACCGAGCTGATCCTGTCGTTCCAGCTGCCGAGCGACGAGTAATTGCTCGTGGGACACACGATCTCGCCGCCGAAATTTTTGAACTGATACACGGAAACGCGGTTCGGGCCGCAGGTCGGCGCGGCCGCCCGAGGTGCGGCGGCTTCCGCTGCGTGCGCGCTGGCCGTGAAACCCAGCGTGAGCGTCGCACCCAGGCCCAGGGCGGCGGCCGCCCTCATCGTTCGGGACATCAGCATCCTTTCTCTGGCGGGACTCGTCCTGCGGGGCGCGGCGATGAGGCCGGCGTGACGGTGAACCCCCGCGGCGTCCCGTCGGCTTCCAAGATCGACGATCACGGCGCCCGAGGGGTTCCATCCCATTTGGCGCGTGGCGCCTGACCTGGTTCGATCCCGGGTCACGGTCGGAGGGACGGGCTTGTCCTGCACGCTCGGCGTAGCCTCCGGCGAGTGAATCAAGTTTCGAACCCGCCAGAAGGGGCTCAGCCGGAGGGCGCGGTCGTCCGTGAGGGGCGGACACACCTGAGAAGGCGCCCGGCGGGGGCTGGTGGAGCGAGGCCGGGATCGAACGGTACTCCCTGCCGTACGGCTTCATGATCGGTCCTGCGGGCGAGTCCGGCATCTTCGGCGACCGCTGGGTCCCTCTTCATGCCGGCTGGTCCGGTCACTGAGCCCCGAAGACAAGCAGGCGATCGCGCTTCTCGACCTGCAGATCCTGGCTCGCGAGAACGCTGAACGGACCTTCCGAGCAACGGAACCTGCATACGGCGTTCTCGCCTGCCTGCGCACGTGGTTGACTTCAATCAACCGCATGGAAGAGGTTGGCCCCGTCAGGATTACTACATGGCGGGTGAATACCTGAAACGACCTCACCGTGCGAGATGGAATCGAGGACTTTCTCGAAGCCATGCCCTCGGCCTTGAGTGCCAGAATCGGTCGCTTTGTAGAGCAACTTGACGTGCGATACTGAGCCGTCACGCGGGAGGACGGCGGGGCAGAGCTGCCGCAGTCCTGCGGCCACTGGCCGAGAGGCAAGAGGCCCGATAGTGGTGGACCCGCTCGGATGAGTTTTTCCGTTAAGCGACGGTCTGAGTGCGCATCGTGAGATCCTGTTCGGGTCCTGCTTCCATCGAGTGGTGTGCCAACCGGTTCGTCCTGGTGGCTGGACGTAAAAAAGAATTCAGCTCGGTCCTCACAGCATGTACCGCCGACCGTGGGAAGCAGATCAGATGCATGCGTTGACGCCTGCGGTGCACCGGACGATCCTCGCCGTCGACGTGGAAGGCTTCGGAGATCCGCGCCGGACCAATCGTGACCAGGTCGCGGTACGCAAGGGTATGTATCGCGCGCTGGACGATGCGTTCGCCGAATCCGCCATCTCCTGGGTTCACCGCGAGGATCGTGGCGACGGGGCGCTTGTCCTCGTTCCTCCGGATGTGCCGAAAAATCTCCTGGTGGCCCGGTTTCCCGAGTACCTGGCCGGTGCGCTCATGCGGCACAACCGGCGGTGTGATGAGGAGGCCCGCGTCCGGCTGCGGGTCGCCGTGCACGCCGGTGAGGTTCTTTACGACCAGCACGGGGTAGCGGGCGGTGCCCTCAATCTGGCCTTCCGTTTGCTGGAGGCCGCCGAGCTGAAGTCGGCTCTGGCCGCCTCGCCCGGTACCGTCGCGCTGATCGCCTCGGACTGGTTCTTCGAGGAGGTCATCCGGCACGATCCGGCGAGCGGTCCGGCAACGTTCAGGCGGGTCCGGGTGGAGGTGAAGGAGACCCGGACGACGGCCTGGATCGGCCTGCCCGATCACCCCTACCCGCCCGGCGACGGGGGCACTGATCGAGCCGTCCCCCGGACGGCGCCGGCCGCGCCCAGGCAGCTTCTCGCTCCGATCTCCAACTTCGTCGGCCGGACGGTCGAGCTGACGGCGCTGACCCGGCTGCTGGACGAGTCCCGGGGCGCGCCCGTCGTCATCTCGACGATCTCGGGCACCGCGGGCGTGGGCAAGACCGCGCTGGCGGTGCACTGGGCGCACCAGGTGCGAGAGCGGTTCCCCGACGGGCACCTGTACGTGAACCTCCGCGGCTATGACCCTGGTCCGCAGATGGCTCCCGGGCATGCCCTGGACGGGTTCCTGCGAGCCCTGAACGTGCCCGCGGAGGAGATTCCCGCCGAGGTGGAGGAGAAGGCGGGGCTCTACCGGTCGCTGCTGGACGGGCGGCACGTCCTGGTGGTCCTGGACAACGCCGCCACCGCGGAGCAGGTACGCCCGCTGCTTCCCGGCTCACCGGGCTGCCTCGCGGTGGTGACCAGCCGCAGCCGCCTGTCCGGCCTGGTCGCCCGGGACGGCGCGAAGCGGATCAGTCTCGATCCGCTGAGCCCGGACGAGGCGATCGGGCTGCTGCGGCAGATCATCGGGGACGCCCGCGTCGACGACGACCCCGCCGCGACGGCCGGACTCGCCCGCGGGTGCGCCTACCTGCCGCTGGCTCTGCGCATCGCCGCCGAACGTGTGGCCACCCACCCTCACATCGGGCTGGCCGACCTCGCGGGCGATCTCGCCGACGAGGACGCGCGCCTCGACCTGCTGGCCGCGGACGAGGAGATCACCGCGGTGCGTTCGGTGTTCTCCTGGTCCTACCAGGCCCTCTCGCCGCGGGCGGCACGGCTGTTCCGCCTGCTGGGCCTGCATGCCGGGCCGGACATCAGCCTCCAGGCCGCCGCCGTGCTCGCCGACGTCGACCCGGTGACGGCGCGGGGGCTGCTCGACACGCTGGCCAACGCGCACATGCTGGAGGAGTCCGCCCCGTACCGCTACCGGTTCCACGACCTGCTGCGCGTCTACGCCGCCGAACGCGCCGCCGTGGAGGAGACCTCCGATGACCGCGAGGCCGCGACGCGGCGGCTCCTCACCTGGTACCTGCACACCGCCCACGCGGCCGATCTCGTTCTCATCCCGCATCGCCGCCGCGTCCCGCTCGACCCCCAGGAATGCGCACCGCCCGTCTTCACCACCTTCGACCATGCGCTGGAGTGGTGCGACGCCGAGCACGCCAACCTGGTGGCCGCCATCCGCCAGGCGGCGGAGCACGGTCAGCATGTCATCGCTTGGAAACTGCCCGCGATGCTGTGGGGGTTCTTCCAGTTGCGCAGGCACTGGACCGACTGGATCGCCACGAACCAGATCGCCCTCAGGTCGGCCCGCAGCATCCATGACCGGTTCGGTGAGGGCTGGGCGCTCAACTTCATCAGTGCCGCTTACTGGGATCTTCGGCGATACGAAGAGGCCGTCGAGCACGCCCGGCAGGCCTTGACGATCTCGCGCGAGATCGGCGATCGATGGCTCGAAGGGTCGGCCCTGGTCTGCCTGGGAACCTGCTACAACGATCTCGGACGCTACGCGGAGAGCGTCGAATGCCTCCATCCGGGTCTGGTCTTCGTCCGGGAAGCCGGAGAACAGGTGTGCGAGGGCACCGCCCTCATCGGGCTCGGCAACGCCTACCGAGGTCTCGGCCGGTTCGACGAGGCCGTCGACTACTACCGGCAGGCCTTGGAACACTTCCGCCGGATCGGCAACCGGTGGGGTGAAGGCTGGACCCTCCACGACCTCGCAAAGGCCTACCGCGGCCAAGGGCGCCTGGAGGAGGCCATCGAGCACTTCCAGCGGGCCTTCGCCGTCCGTTGCGCGACGGGTGAGCGTCATGGCCAAGCCCGGGCTCTGCTCGACCTTGGCGATGCCCAGCGTGAAGCCGGCCGCCCTGAGGCGGCACGCGACTCCTGGCGGCAGGCGCTGGCCGTCTTCGAGGACCTCCGGGATCCCCAGGCCGCCGAAACCCGCGCCCGGATGGACGCCCTGGTCTCTCCTCCATCGAGGTGACCGACGCCGGGTGAGGAGACCAGCCGCCGCCTCGCAGGGGCGGCGGATGGTCTCCGGCAACGGGCCCGTCCTCGACGTCAGGAGAGGGCGCTGACGGCCTTCTTCCAGGCGTCCTGGTCGCGGGCCTCGCCGGGGGCGTTCACCTCGGTGAAGCGGAGGACGCCGGACTTGTCCACAAGGAAGGTGCCGCGGACGGCCATGCCGCGGTCGGTGTTGAAGACGTTGTAGAGCTTGGCGACCTCACCGTGGGGCCAGAAGTCGGACAGCAGCGGGAACTGGTAGCCCTCCTCATTGGCCCACGCCTTGAGAGCGAACCCGTGGTCGACGGAGATACCGAGAACCTGGACGTCCTCGTTCTGGAAGCTCCCGATGTCGTCACGGACGGCGCACAGCTCCCCGGTGCAGATCCCCGAGAAGGCGAACGGGTAGAAGACGAGGAGCACGTTCTGCTTGCCGCGGTAGGCGGAGAGCGTGACCTCCTGGTTGTTCTGGTCCTTCAAGGTGAAGTCGGGGGCTTCGGTTCCTGCCTGGGGTGTCATGAGAGCTCCATGGTGCTGGACGTTGCCGACGCACCGAGCCTAAAGGGACCGCAACACCGCCATACCGGCAGGCATGGTCCAGCGGTGCTCACTGGTCGCAGGGCGTCTGGCTGGGGACGGGATCTCGCGCAAGGGGATTGCGTCATCTTCGGCGGATGTGGCGCATGTGGTGTTTTGCGTGGCTCTGGTGACGCAACGCTAACGAGTAGCTACGGAACTCGGTAAAACCTGACCGAAGTCGCGACGCCGGGCCACGAGTGCACTAGTCTTTGCGACCTAAGCTCTTTGAAACGTGGCAGACGGCCTTCTGGCTAAAGGGGAGGTGTTGGGCATGCCGGACAGTCCGACTGTGCATCAGCGACGCCTTCGGATCGATCTGCGCAAGGCGCGCGAGGCCGCCGGGTTGACCCAGGAACAGGCGGCGAAAGGCCTGGAATGGTCGCTGTCGAAGATAATCCGCATCGAGGGCGGAACGGTCAGGGTGGCCGTCAGCGACGTCCGGGTCATGTTGCAGCAGTACGGGGTGCCGCAGGAGCGATTCGACGAGTTCCTGACGCTCGCGCGGGCGGCCCGTGAAACGGCGTGGTGGAGTGCGTACCGCAGGGTCCTCAGCCCGCAGATGGCGGAGCTGATCGGGTTCGAGTCGGCCGCCGGGGTCTCCCGGGAGTTCCAGCCTCTGGTGATCCCGGGGCTTCTGCAGACCAGCAGCTATGCGAAGGAGATCCTGTCGAACCTGCGCACGGATGATGCCGCCGACCAGGTCGATGAACTGGTCGAAGTGCGTATTCGCAGGCAGGAGATATTCGAGGGCGACACTCCGCCCAGGTTCTTCTTCGTCATCGACGAGGCCGCGATCCGGCGTCCGGTCGGGGGTGACACGGTGATGCGGGCGCAACTGTCGCACCTGCTGGAGATGGCCAAGCGCCCCAACGTGACGATCGAGATCGTTCCCTTTGCTCACGGTGCGCATCCGGGACTGGTGGGTCCGTTCAAGCTCATCGAGTTCGCCGAGCCCGAAGATGACGACGTGCTCTATCTGGAAGGCGCGCAAGGGGAACTGATCGGCCGCGACTATCGCGAGGAAGTCGTCCGGTACAGGGAGAAGTTCGAGGTCCTTCGTAATATCTCCCTGGGGCCGGAAGGGTCGGCCGTCCTGCTCAACACCGTCGCGGAATCTCTTCGAACGGGTTGACGCGCGCCGCCAAGTGCCGATGCTTGATTCGCCTATGGCCTGATCTCTGGTCAACGCCTACACTCTCACCTTGACAGAGCGCGTCACAGGATTGTTGGTCCGCCTGAGATCGTGTGCGGAAGGGTACGGCCGGGATTGGGGACGTCCGCCTGAACAGAAAGGTCGCCATCCGCATTCTGGATGTCCGCGAGTGGGCCTCCCAGGTTGTGCCTCCAGAGTCTCTGGCAGTCGCGTCGCGGTGCCGTTGGGAGGAGCGAGTGTGGACAGGGCGGAGCGACCAGAGGTGATCTGGAGGAAGAGTCGCCGAAGCGCCACTGGAGACTGTGTCGAGATCGCCTTTGACGGTACCTCCGTGCTCGTGCGGGACTCCAAGGAACACCTCGGCGCCGTCCTGAGCATCTCCGGTGCGCAGTGGCAGGTCCTGAGGCGCTCCATCAAGAAGAGGTACGGGTGAGCGCCGCCCGAAAGGTTCACCCTGTGATCGGTACCGGCTCGGCGTGGTAGATGTAGCCGCGATACGTCTTCTCCTTGATCTCCACTTCGAGGCCGATGAAGTCCGCCGGGTCCACGGCGCAGAAGCCGCTCCCCACGACGTCCTTGAACAGCGAGTCGGACACGACCAGGGCGAGGTCGCGGTCCGGGTGCTCGGTCAGGTAGGCGCGCAGCGGCGCCGCGTCCAGGAGGCGCGAGACGACGATGGGCGCTTGGCCGGCCGGTCCGAGCGGTCCGTCGATCATGGTGCCGTGGTGGAACGCGAGCCGCAGCCGCAGCCGGGGCGCCCGCCGGTCGTTGAGTTCGGTGAGCGCGCGTTCCAGGGCGTGCGCGAAGGCGCCCACGACGCGAACGACGTCCACACCGAGGGGCAGGACGATGAGCTCACCATCTCCGCCCGGCTGGCGATACCAGGCTTTCGGGCGGAGTCCTGTCCGCTTCGCGCAGCGGTCGATCAGACTTCGCAGATCTTTCTGCGCCGCGAGTTGCTGGTGGGCGGTCAGGTGGCTGTACCTCTCCAGGTCTACGCCGAGGAGCAGGCGGTACTTGAGCCGACCATTGCCCGTGAGCCATCGCCATGGAAGCCACACTTGCCGCGATAGAAGCCGCATCTGCCGTCCTCGGTCCCTGCCGTCAGCTTGATTCTGCCCGATGCAGCCCGCCTTGTGCAGGAAAACATAGGTCGGTTAGCAACATGGCACTTTGCTGCTAGCCTTCTGCCCGTGACGGAAACCGGCAGGGGACCGTGGTTGACGTGCGATGACTGATCTGCCGACTGCGATCTGTATGCCGAGTGATGGCCTAAAGTAACCTCGCGAAAAGCCATGTGGCATCTGGCTCAGGCCCGGATCGGCCCCTGGGGAAGGATGGGGGTATGGACGTCGAGGTTGGGCTGCGCGGGGGTGTGGAGGTTGTTGTCGGAGAGGACGACACAGCTGTTCACCTGGGGAGTGGTGATGTGGCCGTGCTGGGGACGCCGCGGTTGCTGGCGCTGGCGGAGGCGGCCACGGTGAAGGCGGTGGCGTCGCGGCTGGGCGAGGGGCGGACCTCGGTCGGGACGCGGGTCGAGCTGGAGCATCGGGCGGCCACCCCGACCGGTGGGCGGGTGGCGGTCACGGCCGTGCTGCGGGACGTCGACGGGACGCGGCTCGTGTTCGGTTTCGAGGCCGTCGACGAGCGGGGCACCGTGGTGGGGAAGGGGCGGATCGAGCGGGTCGTCGTGGACAGGGAGCGGTTTCTGGCGCGGATCGCGCGGTGATCAGTACGGCAGGAGACGCCCCGAGGGGGTCCGGAGGTCGGGCGGGCTCGGTTGACGTGGGGGCTTGGGGCGCTTGATGAGTTGCTGCCGTGCCATGGTGATCATCTCCCCCCATCGGGCCTGACTTAACCCGGTGGTCGAGCGGTTACCTCCTACGACGCGGGCGGCCTCCAGGAGGTTCGCTGAGCTTATGCGACGGACCCTGCCCGTTCGACCGAATTTCCGGAGGCTGTCCGTGTCCGGACGGTCGCGGAACGAAGGGTGGATCAGGAGACGATGTCGCGCGTCCGGAACCGGCGGAAGGCCAGGGCGAACAGGACGAGGGAGTAGGTCACGGAGACGGCGGCGCCCTTGGCCATGCCCGTCCACTGGATCTGGGGCTGGAGAGCGTCCATCCACGAGTACATCCAGTGGGTCGGCAGGAAGTCGCGCCAGGAGCCGAGCGCGGTGACGGCGTCCAGGATGTTGCTGACGATGACGAGCCCGACGGCGCCGCCGACCGCGCCGAGGGGCGAGTCGGTCGTGACCGAGAGCAGGAACGCGAGGGCGGCCACGACGAGCTGCGCGATCAGGGAGTAGCCGATGATGATCGCCATGCGGCCGAGGGCGGTGCTCACCGGGACGGTGCCGCCGGTCGGGAGTTCGACGTCGCCCCAGCCGAAGCCGGCCGTGCCCGCGATCAGGGACATCAGCGGGAGGCTGACGACCGCGGCGACGGCGTAGGAGAGCGCGACGATCAGCTTCTGCCGGAGCAGACGGGCCCGCGGCACCGGCGCGGCCAGCAGGTAGCGGAGGGACGACCAGTTCGCCTCGCTCGCCACCGTGTCGCCGCAGAACAGGGCGACCGCGACGACCAGCAGGAAACCGGTCGAAACGAAGAGGGCGAACAGCGCGAAGTTCATCGCGCTGGACGTGGCGACGTCGACGAGGCTCGGTACGCCGTCCGGCCCCGGGTCCCCGCCGAGCTTGAACGCGGCGACGAGCACCCACGGGAGGACGAGCAGGATGGCGAACGCGACGAGCGTGCGGCGGCGCCGGAACTGGCGGACGGCCTCGACCCGCAGCGGCAGGGTGCGCCGGACGTGGTAGGCGGTCATGACCCCTCCCCGATGATCTCCAGGAACGCGTCCTCCAGGCGGCGGCCGGAGCCGGTGATCTCGGCGACCGGGCCGGCGGCGACGCGGCGGCCGCCCGCCATGACGACGGCGTGCGTGCAGGTCTGCTCGACCTCGGCGAGCAGGTGGCTGGAGACGATGACGGTCCGCCCGGCGGCGGCGTACCGGACGAGCACCTCCCGCATCTCGCGGATTTGCGGCGGGTCCAGGCCGTTGGTCGGTTCGTCCAGGACGAGGAGGTCCGGAAGCCCCAGCATGGCCTGTGCGATGGCGAGGCGCTGCCGCATCCCCTGCGAATAGGTGCGGACGGCCCGGTCCAGTGCGGAGCCCAGGTCGGCGATACGCAGCGCTTCGTCGAGATGGGCTTCGTCCAGGGGACGGCCTGTGGCGCGCCAGTACAGGTCGAGGTTGTCGCGCCCTGAGAGGTGCGGCAGGAAGCCGGGCCCTTCGACGAACGAGCCGAGCCGGGACAGTACGGGCGCCCCCGGGTACACGCGGTGGCCGAAGATACGGATCGTGCCGGAGTCCGGGTGGATGAGCCCCATGAGCATGCGCAGGGTCGTGGTCTTCCCCGCACCGTTCGGACCGAGCAGCCCTAGTACCTGACCCTTCTCCACTCGGAACGACAGGTCCGAGACGGCCAGGTGTCCGTTCTTGTAGGCCTTCGTCAGTCCGGTTATCTCCAGGGGGACGTCACTGTCCGTTTCGGCGCCGCGCGTGCGTCGTCCAGGGAGAAGGATGACGAGAGCCAGAGCGAGGCCTGCCAGCGGCAGCACCCACACCCAGACGGGGAGCGGCGCCGACGCGGTCTTCAGAGACGGCACGGAAGGCACGCTCAGCGGCGACACGACCGTCACCTTGTAGGACGACGGCTCGGCGGGCGTCGCGAACCCCATGTCGGTGGTGGCGATGACGAGCCGGAGCCGGTGCCCGCGGTCGAAGCGGTAGTCCATCGCGGGGAGCGTGACCGTGACCTCGTCCCCGCCGGACACCCGGAAGGGTGCCGCGAGCCGCCGCGCCGGCGACGCGGATCCGCCCGGCGCGACGTCGTAGAGCTTGGCGAACAGCGGCCCGTCGCCCTCGATCTTCAGCTGGACGGTCGCCGCGCCCGTCAGCCGCAGCGGACGGTCGAGCGGGCGCGTGTCGAACGTGGCGGTCTGCCCCGGCATGTCCGTCGGCAGTTGCCCGCCGAGGGAGCCGAGCGAGCCCAGCGACCCGAGCGCGCCCAGCCCGGGCAGCGCGGAGATCGAGGTGGGCGACCCGCCCGCCGGGTTGAAGATCGTCTGCTCGCCGCCGGACAGTGGCAGCCGGGCGGGATCGCCGGACAGGCCTGGATACCGGCGGGTCGTCGCCTCCTCGACGACGACCTGCTGCGTGGACGAGTCGAGCCCGCCCGCCCGCGTCACCGTGAAACCGTCGAGGGCCGGGGCGGAGGTGCGCATCAGCCGCGCGTCGAAGAAGTCGCGCACGAGGCCCTCGACCCGCTCGGTCTCCGGGTCTCCGCCGTCGTGCCCGCCCTGGAACCAGACCACCGACACCGGCGCGCCGTTCGCGGCGATGGCCCGCGCGTTCGCGTCGGCCTGGCCGAGCGGGAACAGGGAGTCGGTCTGGCCCTGGACGAGCAGCGTCGGCACCCTGATCCGGTCGGCGACGGACGCCGGGCTCGACCGGCGCAGCGTCGCGATCGCCGACTCGGTCGGGCGGCCCTTCTCCGCCACCTCCTGGTACATGTCGCACAGTGACGGCAGGAAGCGTCCGCATGCCGTCCGGTCCGCGCTGCCGGTGAAGAACAGGCCGGCCCACAGCTTCTTGAACACGCCGTCCAGCGGCTTCGCCCCGGCGGCGGCGTCCGGGAACAGCGCGTCCGGCAGGCTGTTCCACGTGATCTGCGGCGCGATGGCGTCGACCCGGCGGTCGTAGGCGGCGGTCATCAGCGCGATCGCCCCGCCGTACGACTGGCCCGCCATCCCGACGCGGGGGTCGCCGGGGCCGTCCAGCCGGACCTCGGGACGCCGCGCCAGCCAGTCGATCAGCTGCCGGACGTCCTTCACCTCGTAGTCGGGGGAGTTCAGCGCGATCTCCCCGGACGAGCCGCCGAACCCGCGCGCCGACCACGCCAGCACCGCGTACCCGGAGCGGGCGAGCTCGCGCGCCTCGCCCGCCACGTCCTGCTTGCTGCCGCCGAAGCCGTGCCCGAGCAGGACCGCCGGGCCCTTCGCCCGCCCGACGGGCTTGTAGAACGTCGTGTCGAGGGTGACGCGCTGGTCGTCCTTCGGCCCGTCGACGACGGCGATGCGCTGCGAGGACGTCTCGACGCGGGCGGCTCCGTCCGCCGCCGCGCCCCAGGCCGCGCCGCCGCCCGCCAGCGCGATCGCGGCTCCGGCCGCGGCCCACCGCGTGGAACGTCCCGTCCTGCCCCACCGCGCCCGGAGTGCGCCCCCCACCCTCATGGTCAGCAACCCTATGCGCGGCGCGCGGGCCCTTGCTCCGCCCTCGCGGCGATGTCCGCTGCGCCCGCCGCCGTACGCCGCGCCGCGCCGTTACATCTCGCGATGTACGGCCGCCCGGTGAAGCGGGGGTCACGGCTCGCGGTGGGCGGGCGCCGCGAGGGCGGCGGTGAACATGGCGGTGAGGCGGTCGGTGAGGTCGGCCGGGTCGGCGGCGCGCAGGTCGGAGAGGCCGAGGAGCCGCCGGACGGGGCCGCCGCCCATGATGATCGTGGACGCGAGCAGCGCACGCGCGCGGGCGTCCGGCCCGTCGAGCTGGGCGACCAGGGGCTGGACGATCACGTCCTCCAGGTACTGGAGCAGGATCTCCTTGACCTCGGGCTGGCCGGCCGACCGGTCCAGCATCCGGGACATCGGGGTGACCGAGCCGCGTTCGATCTGCCGGACGAAGTGCTCGGCGAGGCGGCGCGGCAGCCCCGCGGGGTCGCCGGCGATGACGCCGCGGATCACCGACTCGCCGGCCAGCACCTCGCCGAACAGCGCCGCCTTGGAGCCGAAGTAGCGGTGGACCAGCGCCATGTTCGCCTCGGCGCGGGCGGCGATCATGCGGACGGTGACGCCGTCGTAGCCGTGCTCGCCGAACAGGTCGCGGGCCGCGTCCAGGATGCGGCGCCGGGTGGCCTCCCGGTCGCGCTTAGGGCGCCGCTCCGCCGTGCTCTCGGCCTCGTGCTCGACCCGCATCCCCAAACCCCGGCTCTCGGTGACGGTCCGTGCCCAGTATCCACCGGGTTGCAAGTAAACAAGCGTCTACATAAGGTACATGCAAAGCACAGGTAATTCTTCGTCCGATGGGGGCAGGGTGGCTCAGGCGAGCATGGCGTCGCACGGCCCGGCGACGTCAGAGCAAGCGCGACCGCACTACACGCATCGTCAGATCCTGGAGATCCTCGCCGGGCTGATGATGGCGATGCTGACGTCGATGATCTCGACGTCGGTGGTCGCGACGGCTCTGCCGACGATCGTCGGCGACCTCGGCGGCCAGGACAAGCTCTCCTGGGTGGCCAGCGCGACGCTGCTCACGATGACCGCGTCCACGCCGCTGTGGGGCAAGCTCTCCGACATCGCCGGGCGCAAGCTGATGTTCCAGACCGCCCTGCTCATCTTCGTGGTGGCGTCGGTGGGCGCCGGGCTGTCGCAGAACATCGCCCAGCTCATCGCGGCCCGCGCGTTCCAGGGCCTCGGCGTCGGCGGCCTGTCCGCGCTCGCCCAGGTCATCCTCGGCGACGTCGTCGAGCCCCGGCAGCGCGGGCGCTACGCCGGCTACATGGGCGCGGTGTTCGGCATCGCGACCGTCGCCGGGCCGCTGCTCGGCGGGTTCATCGTGGACGCCGACGCCCTCGGCTGGCGCTGGTGTTTCTACGTGTGCGTCCCGCTCGCGATCGTCGCGTTCCTCGTCATCCAGAAGGTGCTCCACCTGCCCAAGGTGCGGCGCGACACCCGCGTCGACGTCTTCGGCGCGTTCACGATCACCGGAAGCGCCGCCGCGCTGATGCTGGTGCTGTCCCTGGGCGGGACGGAGTTCGCCTGGGACTCCGAATGGGCCTACGGCCTCCTCGGCGCCGCCGGCGTGCTGCTCCTGCTCGCGATCGTGGCCGAGCGGATCGCCCGCGACCCGATCCTGCCGCCCCGGCTGTTCCGCAACCCGACCTTCCTGCTGACGTCGTTCATCTCGATCTGCGTCGGCATGGCGATGTTCGGCGTGATGATCTACATGCCGCAGTACCTGCAGATCGTCAAGGGGATGAGCCCCACCGCGTCCGGCCTCATGACGCTGCCGCTGGTCGTCGGGATGCTCGTCACCTCCACCGGCTCCGGGCAGGTCGTCACCCGGACGGGCCGCTACAAGATCTTCCCGGTGATCGGGCTGCTGTGCATCGCCGGAGCCCTGTACCTGCTGTCGCGGCTGCACACCGACTCCCCGGAGGCGGTCATCGGTGTCGACCTCGCCGTCCTCGGCGTCGGGATGGGCCTCTGCCTGCAGATCCTCATCCTCGCCGCGCAGAACGCCGCCGCGCCCGCCGACCTCGCGTCCACGACGTCCGGCGTCTCGTTCTTCCGCAACCTCGGCGGCGCGATGGGCGTCGCCGCGTTCGGCGCGATCCTCACCAACCGGGTGGCGGACGAGATCACCAGCGGCTTCCGGTCCGCGGGCATCCCGCTGCCGGCCGGGGGCGGCGGACCGGAACTGGGCTCCCCGGCGGAGATCCAGAAGCTGCCCCCGCAGGTCCAGGCCATCATCCAGGACGCGTTCACCCACTCGCTGGAGAGCGTCTTCCTGTTCGCCATCCCGGTGGCGCTGCTCGGTTTCCTCGCGGTGCTGCTGCTGCGGGAGCTGCCGCTGCGCGGGTCGGCGAACCGGGGCGGCGCCGACACCCCGGCCGGTCCGCCCGCCGACGACGGCGTCGTCCGCCCGCCGGCCCCGGCGGTGCGCACGGGCGCCGTCGCCGCGGTCGGCGCCGGCCGGCACGCCCGCGGCGCGCACCTCGACGACGACCGGGACGCGCGGCTCGCCACCGCCCCCACCCCGCCGGAGACGCCGCCGAACGGCGCCGCCCCGGACCTCGCGGCCCAGGTGCGCCTCCTCGCCCAGCAGAACGGGCAGGGCGGCGGCGTGCCCGTGCGCGGCGTCGTCCGGACGCGCGACGGCGAGCCCGTCCCGTCCGCCGCGCTCACCCTCATCGGCGTGGACGGCCACCAGCTCGCCCGCGCCGTCACCCAGGAGGACGGCCGGTACGCGCTGCCGACCCCGGGCCCCGGCAGCTACGTGCTGATCGCCGCGACCGGCGGGCACGAACCGCAGGCGGCGACGCTCGTCGTCGGCGACCGCCCGGTCGAGTTCGACCTGCTGCTGGCCGGCAGCGGCGGCCTCGCCGGGACGGTCCGCGGCGGGGACGGCGCCCCGGTCGCGAACGCGATGGTCGTCGTCACCGACGTCCGCGGCGACGTCGTCGGCACCGCCCGCACCGGCGGCGACGGGCGCTACGTGTTCGAGAGCCTCGCCGCCGGCTCCTACACCCTCGCGGTGAGTGCCGCGGCGCACCGCCCGGTCGCGCTGCCGGTGGAGGTGACCGGCAACGGGCAGACGCGCGCCGACGTGGAGATGCCGCCCGGCGCCCGGATCCGCGGCACGGTCCGCAACGAGTCCGGCGCGCCGGTCGGCGACGCGCGGGTCACGCTCGTGGACGCCGCCGGCAACGTCGTCGCGATGGTGATCACCGGGCCGGACGGGGAGTACGCGTTCACCGACCTCACCGGCGGCCAGTACACCGTGATCGCGTCCGGATATCCTCCGGTCGCAACCGGCTTGTCGCTGTCGGGCGGCGGCATGGACGGTCACGACCTCGAGCTCGGCTACCCCGACGAGTGACGGGCGCGGACCCGTCCGGCGGAGGGAACCCCGATGACACGAACCTGGAGTGCGGGTCGCTGATGGACGCTGAACGAGGCCTGCGCGGCACGGTGCGGACGAAGGACGGCTGGGCGGTCCGGCACGCCGTCGTCACGGTCACCGACCTCGCGGGCAACCAGGTCGCGCGGGAGCAGGCCGGCGAGGACGGCGTGCTCGCCGCCGGCCCGCTGCCCGCCGGCACGTACACGGTGATCGTGACCGCGATGGGCTTCCAGCCCGCCGCCGCCACGCTGATCGTGTCCAGCGCCGGCACGGCCGACATCGGGAAGGTCGTGCTCGGCCGCGCGGGCGGCACCGAGCTCCCCGCCCCCGGAACCTGGACGATCGACCCGGCGCACTCCAGCGTCGGCGCCGTCGCGCAGCACCTCGGGCTGTCGAGCGTCCGCGGCCGCTTCGCGGTGTTCGAGGGACGCCTGGAAATCGCCGAACCGGTCGAGGAGTCGCGCGTCACCGCCCGCATCGAGGCGGCGTCCATCGACACCGGCAACAAGATGCGCGACGACCACCTGCGCTCCGCCGACTTCCTCAACGTCGACGACCACCCGGTCATCACCTACGAGGGCGACGGGCTGACCGGCGCCGGACCCGACCGCTGGACGGTGCACGGGCGGCTCACCCTCAACGGGCTCACCCAGCCCGTCGACCTCGACATGACCTACCTCGGCACCGGCACCGACCCGTGGGGCGGCGTCCGGGCGGCGTTCCGCGCCACCGCCGAGCTGCGCCGCACCGACTTCGGCATCCGCTTCAACCAGATCCTGGAGGCGGGCGTCGCGCTGGTCGGCGAGAACCTCCGCGTCGAGATGGAGATCCAGGCCGTGCAGGGTGAGGAGCTTCCCCAGGCGTGACGCCTACCGCCCCTTGAGGTCGCGGACGAGCCGGTTCGCGGTCGCCCGGTCCGGCGAGCCGGTCACCACGACCTTCCCGTCGGTGATCGCCATGTCGACGCGCGGCAGCGTGATGAGCCGGCTGCGCACCACGAACGCCAGGTCGCGCCCGACCGTCGCGCGGGTGAGCTGGGCGAACGCCTGCCGGTCGACGCGGCGGAGCGTCACCGCGACGTCGTAGCCGCCCGGCTGCACCCGCGACTTCTGCACGCGCAGGTCGGCGACCTTGCGGATCGCGATCCCCTGGGTGAGCCGGTAGCAGGTCGGCCCCGCCCCGGACTGGGCGGTGATGCCCTGCGTCCCGGCCGGGCACGGCCCCGGCACCGCCTGCGCGACGGGGTAGATGTGCAGCGGCGCGGCGAGCGTCACCGGCCGCGTCCGCATCGAGGACGCGATCATCGCGCCCGTCACCGCGACCGCCGCGATCAGCAGCCCGAGCGTCAGCACCATCACCAGCAGCGCCGACCGGTGCAGTTCGGCGGCCCGTGCCGGCGGCGCCGCCCTCGGCGGCCGTCCCGGACGGTGCCCCGCCCGGTTCCGCTTCGCCTCAGCCGCCTCCCGCCGCCGCGCCGCCGCCCGCGCCCGCCGCCGCGCCGCCTCGGACGCCGGCGGAACCGCGTCCGCAGCGGGCAGGACGGCCGTCGTCGGCCCGACACCGAGCGGCCGCGTCGAACCACCACCCTGCGCCGAGCCACCACCCTGCGCCGAGCCACCGTCCTGCGCTGAATCGCCGTCCTGCGCCGTACCGAGAGGCTGCGTCGGGCCCCCGGGCTGCGCCGTGTCTAGGGGCTGCGTCGTTTCGTCGGATTGCGCTGAACCGCCGGGCGGCGTCGAATCACTTGCCTGCGCTATGTCGCCGGGCTGCGCCGAGCCGTCGGGCTGGGGAGGAGGGGCGGTGGGTTCGCCGTCGCGCTGACGTCCCTTGTTGCGGCGCGGTATGACCCGCATCGGCACCTCCCCGGCTCCATGATCTCCTCAGTCTCTCAGGATGAGACGCCGTCCCGCACCGTGTCCCGCCGGGAAGACCGGCGCGGGGTGCCCGTCGCTCACCACGTGATGAAACCGTGCCCCGTCCACGGGCGTTCGAAGCGCACGAAGCGCGCGAAGGCCCGGCCCCGCCGAACCGGGACCGGGCCTTCGGACGCGTGCTAGTCGATGCGCCAGGTGTCGCCGCTGCCGAGCAGCGCGGCGAGGTCGCCCTCGCCCTGCGTCTGGACGGCGTCGTCGAGCTGGGCCCGCATCAGCTCGTCGTAGGACGGGCGGTCGACGTCCCGGAAGATGCCGATCGGGGTGTGCTCGAACGCGGGCTGGTCCAGCCGCGACAGCGCGAACGCCTGCGACGGGTCCGGGTCGTGGGCGTCGTGCACGGCGATCTCGGACGCGTCGACGTCCGCCACGTTCACGACCTCGAACGACCCGGACGGCGAGCGGCGCAGCGCCTTGGACCGGTCGGCGCCGAACACGATGGGCTCGCCGTGCTCCAGCCGCACCGTGACGTCGTCGCGGACCGACGCGTCCTTCAGCGGCTCGAACGCGTTGTCGTTGAAGATGTTGCAGTTCTGGTAGATCTCGACGAGCGCCGTGCCGCGGTGCTGCGCGGCGGCCCGCAGGACCGACTGCAGGTGCTTGCGGTCGGAGTCGATGGTGCGGGCGACGAACGTGCCCTCCGCGCCGATCGCGAGCGACAGCGGGTTGAACGGGGCGTCCAGCGACCCCATCGGCGTCGACTTGGTGATCTTGCCGAGCTCGGACGTCGGCGAGTACTGGCCCTTCGTCAGCCCGTAGATCCGGTTGTTGAACAGCAGGATCTTCAGGTTGACGTTGCGGCGCAGCGCGTGGATCAGGTGGTTGCCGCCGATGGACAGCGCGTCGCCGTCCCCGGTCACGACCCACACCGACAGGTCGGGACGGGACGTGGCGAGCCCCGTCGCGATCGCGGGCGCGCGGCCGTGGATCGAGTGGAACCCGTAGGTGTTCATGTAGTACGGGAACCGGGACGAGCAGCCGATGCCGGAGACGAACGTGATGTTCTCGCGGCGCAGCCCGAGCTCGGGCAGGAAGGACTGGACGGCCGCGAGGATCGCGTAGTCACCGCACCCGGGGCACCAGCGCACCTCCTGGTCGGTCTTGAAGTCCTTGAGCGTCTGCTTCCCCTCGGCCTTCGGGACGAGGGAGAGCAGCGACTTCCCGTTGCCGTTGACGGCGCCGTTGCCGTTGGAGCCGTTCTCACTCACTGTCGATCACATCCTGGAAGACGCCCTGCAGCTCTTCGGCCTTGAAGGGCAGGCCGCGGACCTGGTTGTAGCCGATCACGTCGATGAGGAGCCGGCCGCGCAGCAGCAGCGCGAGCTGGCCGAGGTTGATCTCCGGCACGACGACCTTGTCGTAGGAGCGCAGCACCTCGGGCAGGTTCGCGGGGAACGGGTTGAGGTGGCGCAGGTGGGCCTGCGCGATCTTCCGGCCGGACGCCCGGACGCGCCGGACGGCCGCCGAGATCGCCCCGTACGTCCCGCCCCAGCCCATCACCAGGACGCGTGCCTCACCGGACGGGTCGTCCACGGCGAGCGGGTCGATGTCGTTCGCGATCCCGTCGATCTTGGCCTGGCGGAGCCGGACCATCGTGTCGTGGTTGGCGGGGTCGTAGGAGATGTTGCCGGTGACGTCGGCCTTCTCCAGGCCGCCGATCCGGTGCTCCAGCCCGGCCGTGCCCGGGATCGCCCAGGGGCGGGCGAGGGTGTCGGGGTCGCGGCGGAACGGTTCGAAGCCCTCCTGCGACGGGGCCGCGAAGGCGGGCTCGATCGTCGGCAGCGCCGCGACGTCCGGCAGCCGCCACGGCTCGGACCCGTTGGCGAGGTAGCCGTCCGACAGCAGGATCACCGGCGTGCGGTACTTCACCGCGATCCGGGCCGCCTCCAGCGCCGCGTCGAAGCAGTCCGACGGGGACTGCGGCGCGATCACCGGGACGGGCGCCTCGCCGTTGCGGCCGTGCATGGCCTGCAGCAGGTCGGCCTGCTCGGTCTTGGTCGGCAGCCCGGTGGACGGCCCGGCCCGCTGCACGTCGATGACCAGCAGCGGAAGCTCCGTCGCGACGCCGAGGCCGATCGTCTCGCTCTTCAGCGCGATCCCGGGCCCGGACGTCGTGGTGACGCCGAGCGACCCGCCGAAGGAGGCGCCGAGCGCCGCGCCGACGGCGGCGATCTCGTCCTCGGCCTGGAACGTCCGGACGCCGAACCTCTTGTGCTTGGACATCTCGTGCAGGATGTCGGACGCCGGGGTGATCGGGTACGAGCCGAGGAAGATCGGCAGCCCGCTCTGCACGCCGGCGGCGACCAGCCCGTACGACAGGGCGATGTTGCCGGTGATGTTGCGGTACAGGCCGGGCTCGTGCTGCGCCGGCTTGATCTCGTACTGCACCGAGAACGCCTCGGTGGTCTCGCCGTACGACCAGCCCGCCTGGAAGGCCGCGATGTTGGCCTTCATGATCTCGGGCTTGGAGCCGAACTTCTTCTCCAGGAAGGCGAGCGTCCCCTCGGTGGGACGGTGGTACAGCCACGACAGCAGCCCGAGCGCGAACATGTTCTTCGCGCGCTCGGCGTCCTTCTTGGAGATGTCGAAGTCGGCGAGGGCCGTCACCGTCATCGAGGTGAGCGGCAGCGCGTGCACCCGGTACTCGGCGAGCGAGTCGTCCTCGACGGGGCTGGTCTCGTAGCCGACCTTGGACAGGTTGCGCTTGGTGAACTCGTCGGTGTTGACGATCAGGTCCGCGCCGCGCGGCAGATCTCCGAGGTTGGCCTTGAGCGCGGCGGGATTCATCGCGACCAGGACGTTGGGCGCGTCGCCCGGCGTCAGGATGTCGTGGTCGGCGAAGTGCAGTTGGAAGCTGGACACGCCGGGGAGGGTCCCGGCGGGGGCGCGGATTTCGGCCGGGAAGTTCGGCAACGTCGACAGGTCGTTGCCGAACGCCGCGGTCTCCTGGGTGAAGCGGTCGCCGGTCAGCTGCATGCCGTCGCCGGAGTCTCCGGCGAAACGGATGATGACGCGGTCGAGCTGCTGGACCTGTTTGGTCACAGAGGAAGACCTCCTCGACGCGCAGCATCCGTCCTGGGGGAGGCGCCCAGGATCGTGATGCTACTAAGGCTTACCTTCATGGTATGTCCGGGATCGGATGGTGTTATCGGGGACGGGCCGCTCAGCGGGACGGTGGCGTAGGCCGTCCCGTACCGGTGGCCGCGGGTCATGGAGGCTGTGCCGGGAGGCACTGACGGGCGGCGACCGCTCCGCGCGTCCTATCCGGGGATACGACCTGGACGGGTCCCCGAGTTCATCGCGAACACAGGCTGCTGCGCTGCCGGCACAGGTCGACGTGCAGTCGCCTGACCAACCGCCGCACGGGACTCGTGGAGAAGCCGCGGCTCCCCAGGGGCGTGGAGTTCACGACCCGAAGTGTAGACAGCCGGAATCCCGGGGGAGGGCACCGCCCCTGAAGGTGGGACCTATGGTGTCCCTGGTGTCCGTGATGTGGCGACTTCTGGCCGCTCGGTGCTCGTACCGGACGGTTCCGCCGACACCGTCGGGCCGGGCGTGGACGGCGCCCGCCGCATGACCGCCTTGCGCTCCCGGTCGACACGCGCGAGAAGTTCCGGCACGTCGGCGGCGTCCAGCGCCTCACCGACGACGCGGGCCGTCGCCTCGTACGGGTACGAGCCGGGGTTGTCGAGGGCCGCGCGCATCCAGTTCCGCCACAGCCGGCTGGTGACGGTGCAGCGCAGCACCAGCGCCCGGTTGGCCGGGACCGGCCCCGACCCGGTGCACGACCCCAGCGGCTTGCCCTGGGACGTGATCGACGCCCGCAGCGCGGCCCGCGCCCCGTCCGGCACCGCCCCCGCGGGCGAGGCGAGCGTGGCCGGGACGTTCACCGTGCAGCCGTTGGTGTTCTGGTCGCAGTTGCGGAACGTCAGCGTCCCCGGGGTGAAGCGCAGGCCCGGATCGGCCGCCCCTCCGAGCCGCGCCACCCGCGGCCGCAGCTCGGCGAACAACGTCGCCGGCGCCGTCACGGGCGCGACGGTGAAGCGCGGCCCGGCCTGGCCCGACGGCCGCACGGCCAGCAGCCGGTGCGGGGCCGCCGCCGTCAGCAGGTACTCCGCGCCCTGCGTCTTGACCCGGTACGCGCGGACGCCGTTCACGTCCTCGGTGGGCGGCTTCGCCGGGGCCTTGGCGAGCAGCTTGGCGATCGCCTCCGGGCCGAGGACGTCCGGCACGTCGAACCCGGGCATGGACGCGGGCGCCTTGGACCAGCGTCCGGCGTAGTACTCCGGGTGCGCGACGCCGGCGGCGTAGGTCTGCCAGAACGCCGGCGCGGCCTTGAGGTAGGTGACGCCGTCGATCGCGACGACGTCCGCCGTGAGCAGGCCCGCGGTGAACGTCCCGGACACGGCGCCCGACGGTGTCACCCGCAGATGCGCCTGGACGGGCTGCCCGTTCACCGTCAGGGTGCCGTCGTAGCGCAGGCCCGTCCCGGACGTGAGCGTCCGCCCGGCCGCGACCGTCCACGCCGGAGGCGCGGCGGACGCGGTGGTCTTGGGCTTCTTCTTCGGCGCCTCCCCGCCCCCGGCGAAGGCTCCGGCCGTCACGGCGACGGCGACGACGAGCACGGCCGCAGCCCCCGCGACCCCGACCATCCGAGCCCGCCGCCGCCTCAACGGAACGGGCCCACGCGGCATGGCCGGATTCGCCGGCATGCCAGGACCACCAGGCAAGCCGGGACTGATGGGCGTCCCGGGATCGACCGGCGTCCCGGAGCCGGCGGGCGCGCCGGAGCTGATGGGCGTCCCGGGGTCGACGGGCGTGCCCGGGTCGCGAGGCGTGCCGGCGGCACCGGGTGTGCCGGGGCCGCCGGGTGGGGCGGTGTCAGGCGTGCTGGGGGTGGTGGCGCTCGGAGGAGGTTGGTGCGTTGGCGCCTTGGGTGCTTCGTCTGATGAGGGCGGGCCCTCTGGGGACGGCGCCGCGGGTGGTGGGGACGGCCGGGCCGGCGGGGCCCCGGCGACGTGTTTGTCGCCGGGATGCGGGCCTTGGAGGGCGTCTCCGGGGTCGTCCGGGGACGAGGTGCCCGCGGACGGGGGGAGGGCGGAGGCCGCCTGCGACGGCTCGTCCTGTTCAGCGCTCACTCGGGGCTCACTCTGCTCACTTCCGGGGCCCGGGTCGGGGCCCTTCCGTCAGGCACAAAGCAAGGGATCAGCGGCCCTCTCCAGGAGATGCCGGCGGGGCTCGGGACCATTGCGGGGGGTGCGGGTCGGCCGCCGGGGCCCTGGAGGGGCGTCCACGAAGAGCATAAGGGTGCCCGGCGGCGCTTCCCCCCGTCTGGAGGGAGCGCCACCGGGCACCCGGGCGGCCTCGGATCAGCGCGGGACGCGCCTCACCTGCGGCCTCATTCGCTGTCGAGCCCGCTCTGCAGAGCCTGAACTTCCGCGGACGTGGCACCGATCACCTTGTACTGCGCGTGCTTGTAGAAGGTGCCGCCGGTGGCCTTGGCCCAGCTCGTCCACGCGCTGCTGGTGACCCGGCAGCTCGCCCACTCCGACAGCGAGCCGCTGATCGTGATGCGGGTCGTGCAGTTGCCGAGGTCACGGCCGGTCAGCGACCCGGCGGTGAGCCGGAACCGGACGTCGATCGTGACGGGCTTCTCCACGTCGTACGGCGGACGGATCTTGGCCTCCACCGTGCAGCCGGAGTCGCCGTTGCAGCCGCCCCTCTTCCACTCGTCGACCGTCGGCCGGGCCGAGCCGTTGAAGGAGTCCTTCAGCTCGCCCATGCTGGTGCGCATGTCCGAGATGAGGGACGAGGCGTCGCTGGAGTCCTTCGGGGTGACGTCCACCGAGACGCGCGGCGTGGTCGCCTCGTAGCGCAGCAGCTCGGCGTCGTCCTCGTCGGTGATGTAGAGGGTCGAGGAGAAGGTGCTGAACTTCAGCGCCTTCTTGCCGGACCACGTCGTCTCGATCGGCTTGACGCGCGACGTTCGGGCCGAGCGGATCTTGCTCGCCAGCGCGGACGGGGTGAGCTGCGTCTTGAAGTCGAGGTCGAGCTCGTCCGCGTCCAGCCGGCCCCACTGCTCGCCGGAAGCGAGGTAGTACGGGTCGTCGGTGCTGGAGATCTCCCGGGACCAGTACGTCTTGTCGGCCTTCACGAACAGCTTGCCGTCGGCGGACAGGACCGTGACCTGGTCGCCGTTCCAGCTGACGGGGCCCATCGCGCGGCCGCCCTTGGTGACGTTCAGCTCGCCGCGCAGCGTCTTGCCGCCGCCGAACGTGCCCTTCAGGCCCACCGCGCGGGCCGAGTTGAGGCTGCTCGCCGCGGCGGTCAGCTTCTCCTCGGGAGACTTGCCGCCGCTGCTCGCGACCACGAACACCACGACGGCGATCACGACGAGCAGCACGAGGCCGCCGCCGATCAGGCCGATCACCAGGCCGCCGCCTCCGCCGCGCCTCGGCGGCGGCATCGCGGGGCCCATCGGGGAGCCGGGGGGCGGGGGGAAGAAGGGGGGCGGGGTCCCGGGGCCGCCGAAGCCGCCGGGTGGTGGGGGAGGCCCGCCCGGACCTGGGCTTCCGGGCCCGCCGGGACCGGGCCCGCCCGGGCCCGCTGGCGGCGGCGGAGGCGGCCAGGAGGCCCCGCCCGGGGATTCCCAGCCCGGGGGAGGCGGAGGGTTGCTCATCCGGTCACGTCCTTCCAGGTCATAGTGACCCCATGCAAACCTAGTGTGCAGCAAAAGTCTGGCATTGTGATCCACCGGGGTGGAGGTACAAGGCCACACTCCCTTGCCGCACTGCGGGGATACTGGATGAGACGCAGGCGAGGAGGATCTGGTGCATAACTATTTCGACACGTATGTCGTCGTGGTGGTCCTGCTCCTCGCCGGCGCGGGGGTCGTCGGCGGCGCCCTCGGCGCGAACCGGCTGCTCCGCCCCGCCCGTCCGACCGCGGAGAAGCTGACCACGTACGAGTGCGGGGTCGACCCGGTCGGCGAGGGCTGGGCGCACTCCTACGTGCGCTACTACGTCTTCGCCTACCTGTACGTGGTGTTCGCGGTGGACGCGGTCTTCCTGTTCCCCTGGGCGACCGTCTTCTCGGCCCCGGGGTACGGGGCGACGACCCTCGGCGAGATGTTCGTGTTCCTCGCGTTCCTGGCCGCCGGGCTCGCGTATGCGGGCAAGAAGGGCGTCCTCTCCTGGGTCTGAGCCGCCCGGCGCTGTAACAATGGCGTCGTGGGCACTGTGGATCTACCGCCGCCGAGCGTCGGGCCGCTGTCGCGGGTCGCGCCGAAGCCGATCAAGTTCGTGCTCAACTGGGGACGCCGCTACTCACTGTGGGTCTTCAACTTCGGGCTGGCCTGCTGCGCCATCGAGTTCATCGCGACCTCGATGAGCAGGCACGACTTCATCCGGCTCGGCGTCATCCCGTTCGCGCCGGGTCCGCGGCAGGCCGACCTGATGGTCGTCTCCGGGACCGTGAGCGACAAGATGGCGCCCGCGGTGCGGCGCCTGTACGAGCAGATGCCCGAGCCGAAGTACGTGATCTCCTTCGGCGCCTGCTCCAACTGCGGCGGCCCGTACTGGGACTCGTACTGCGTGACGAAGGGCGTCGACCAGATCATCCCGGTGGACGTCTACGTGCCCGGGTGCCCGCCCCGTCCCGAGGCGCTGCTGCACGGCATCGTCCACCTCCAGGAGAAGATCGCGGCCGAGTCGCTCGGCGACCGCTACAACGGCGGTGAGCCGCTCAGCCCGCCGCCGGAGCCGCGCCCGCTGTCGGCGACCGTCCTGCGCCGCCCGCTGCAACCGCCCCCGCAGGAGGCGGACGAGACCTTCGACCACTGGGGCGTCCAGGACGAGGAGGCGGTCGAGCAGGTGAGCGAGGGGGCCGAGGACGAGACCATGCCGGTCCGGCACCTCGGCGACGCCGACCTGCCCGAGGTGTCCGAATCCGAAGCCCCGCCCGCGGCCGAACCCGCGAAGCCGGACGACGTGACGCGGCCCAACCGCATCGTCCCGGACGAGCAGGCCACGGCTCCGGTTCCGGCAGTCCCGGACGAGCAGGCCACGGCGCCGGTCCCGACCGTCGCGGACGAGGAGGTCACGCGTCCCGTCCCGCCGGTCGAGGACCCAGGCGACCAGGACGCAGGCGACCAGGACACAGGCGACCAGGGCGCAAGCGACGAGGGCGCGGACGACGAGCGCCGCCGGCACGACCCGTCGATCATCCCCGGCCTCACGGACGACGACGACCACGACGACCGCATCGGGCGTGACCGGTGAGCCAAGAACGGATGAGCGAGGCACTGACCGCCGCCTGGACGGCGCGCTTCGGCGACGAGATCTCCACCGAGGAGACGCACGGCGGCCTGGCCGTCGGCGTCCCGCCCGAGCACTGGACCGACGCGCTGGCGTTCGCCCGCGACGACCTCGCCTGCGGCTTCTTCGACTGGCTGACCGGCGTGGACGAGATGGACGAGGGCTTCGCGGTCGTCGTCCACGTGTACTCGCTGGAGCGCCGCCACCACCTGCTGATCCGGACGCGCGTCCCGAAGCGGGCCCCGGTCCTCGCGACCGCGACCGGCGTGTACCGGGGCGCGGCGTGGCACGAGCGGGAGACGGCGGAGATGTTCGGCATCCTGTTCGAAGGCCACCCGAACCTCGTCCCGCTGCTGCTGCCGGACGGTTTCCAGGGCCATCCGCTGCGCAAGGACTTCGTGCTCGCCGCCCGCGTCGCCAAGCCGTGGCCCGGCGCCAAGGAACCGGGCGAATCGGGGCACGGGGCGCCGAGCCGCCGCCGTGTCCGCCCGCCCGGCGTGCCGGAGGATTGGGGACCGAATGCTTGAGGTCGTGGTCAAGCTGGTCCTCGTGGCCGGCGCGTTCGCGCTGCTGCCGCTGCTGGTCGGGCAGGCCGAGCACAAGGTGATGGCGCACATGCAGGGCCGCCTCGGGCCCATGTACGCGGGCGGGTTCCACGGCTGGGCGCAGCTCGTCGCCGACGGGGTGAAGTTCGCGCAGAAGGAGGACGTGGTCCCGCGCGACGCCGACCGGTGGGTGTTCAAGCTGGCGCCGGGCGTCGCGATCGTCCCGTACCTGCTGGTCCTGCTCGTGATCCCGATCGGTCCGGGCGGGCAGGTCGCCCTCGACCTCGGTCCCGGGATCTTCTTCGCGCTCGCCGTGATGGGCGTCGGCGTGATCGGCGCGATCATGGCGGGCTGGGCGAGCGCGAACAAGTACTCGCTGCTCGGCGGGATGCGGGTCGCGGCGCAGCTGATGTCGTACGAGCTGCCGATGGTGTTCGCGGCGTCGTCGGTGGCGATGGCGGCGGGGACGCTGTCCCTGCAGGGCGTCGTCGAGGAGTGGCGCTGGTGGTGGCTGCCGTGGCAGGCGGTCGGCGGCGTGGTGTTCTTCGTCGCGGGCCTCGCCGAGCTGCGCCGCCCGCCGTTCGACATGCCGGTCGCCGACTCGGAGATCATTTTCGGGCCGTACACCGAGTACGGCGGGCTCCGGTTCGCGCTGTTCCTCCTGGCCGAGTACGCCGGGATCGTGGTCCTGTGCGGGCTTACGGCCGTCCTGTTCCTCGGCGGGTGGAAGGGCCCGTTCCTGAACACCGAGCTCGGCTGGCTGTGGACGCTGCTCAAGGGCGGCGTGCTCGCGTTCTGCGTGATCTGGCTCCGCGTCAGCTACCCGCGCATGCGCGAGGACCAGCTCCAGAAGCTCGCGTGGGCGTGGCTCGTCCCGCTGTCCCTCGCGCAGCTCGCGCTGACCGGCGTCCTCAAGGTCGCGCTCTGATCATCTGAGACGGGCGGCTGAGACGAAGATCACCTCAGGAAGATCGTGTAGTCGGCCATCTGCGGGAGGACGTCCGGCGGGATGTCGGCGTCCACGGCCATCTCCTCGGCCGACAGGAACCCGCCCGTCTCCTCGCGGCGGGCGACGATCCGGCCGGCGATCTCCGGCGTCATGCCGGGCAGGGCCTCGATGATGTCCCGCGGCGCGTGGTTGACGTCGACGAGGCCGCCGTCGTCGTAGGTGCGGGGCTGGTCCGGGCGTCCGATCCGCAGCTCGCGGGCGAGGGCCGGGTCCTCGGCGGCGAGCTCGCGGGCCTCGTCCCGCAGCGACCGGCGGTACTTCGCGACCTCGATGGCGTGCTGGTTGAGCCGGTTGCGGGGGACCTCGCGCGGGAAGATCTCCTTCCGGATGGCGACCGCGTGCCCGGTGCCCGCGATCCACAGCAGGATCGCGATGAACGAGGCCAGGGCGGTCAGCCACGGGTTGCCGGACTGCAGCAGCGTCAGGACGCCGGCCGTGCCCACGCCGTACCCGGCGGCGGTCGCGCCGAGCCCCCACGAGCCGCGCTTGATGGCGGCGTAGAGGAACGAGATCGGCGTCCCGTAGCCGAGGGTGGCGAACGGGACCGCGGCCCACAGGATGCCGCGGGCAGCCTCGGGAGCCGGCGCCGGGATGGGCGGCGGCAGCGGCTGGGGCGGCACGGGCGGCCCCGGGTAGGGCGGCCGCCAGCCCGGCTGCGTGTGCGGTGGCCGGTGCGGCGGGCGCGTGTGGTCGGCCGGTGGGCGCGGATGAGCGGTTGGGGGGCGCGCGCGATCCGACGCGGGGCGGGGGCGGTGGCCCGGGCCCGGCTCGGAAGGGCGGTCCGCGTGATGGTTCACATGCCCTCCCTGCCCGTGAGACCGCCGTTCACCACACGGCCTGCTGCTGGTTGGACGAACGCGGAGCCCATCGCGTTCCCCTCGTGACGATCGTGCGCAATCATGGGGCGCGTGGGACGGCTACCAGGAGGCGGGCTGGCCAAGGGGCTGGCGGTCACGTTGCGGACGATGACGCGGCGGTCCATAACGCGTCAATACCCCGAAGTGCAACCCGACCTGCCGCCGCGCAGCCGGGGCGTCATCGCGCTGTTCGAGGAGAACTGCACGGTGTGCATGCTGTGTGCGCGAGAGTGCCCCGACTGGTGCATCTACATCGACTCGCACAAGGAGACCCTCCCGGCCGAGGGCGGTGGACGTCCTCGGACGCGCAACGTCCTCGACCGGTTCGCGATCGACTTCGCGCTCTGCATGTACTGCGGGATCTGCATCGAGGTGTGCCCGTTCGACGCGCTGTTCTGGTCGCCCGAGTTCGAGTACGCCGAGTACGACATCGCGGAGCTGACGCACGAGAAGGAACGGCTCCGGGAGTGGATGTGGACCGTCCCGCCGCCGCAGGCGCACGACCCGGCCGCCGAGCCGCCGAAGGAAGTGGGCGCGGCGGAGAAGGCGGCGGCGCGGGGCGCGCGCCGGCCGCCGGGGGGTGGCGCGTGAGCGGCCAGGAGATCGTGTTCGCGCTGCTCGGCGTGGTCGCGGTCGGGTCCGCGATCCTGGTGGTGACGACGCGGCGGCTCGTCCACGCGGCGCTGTGGCTCGTGGTGTCGTTCGGCGCGCTCGCCGGCGGCTACCTCGTCCTGACCGCGGAGTTCGTCGCCTGGGTGCAGGTGCTCATCTACGTCGGCGCGATCGTCGTGCTGCTGCTGTTCGGGATCATGCTGACCCGGGCGCCGATCGGGGAGTCGGCCGACCTCGACTCCGGGAACCGGTGGGCCGCCGGGGCCGTCGCCGCCGCCACCGCCGCCGTGCTGGTCACCGTCATGGTGATCGGGTTCCGGGACGAGCGGATGCCGCTGCGCGAGGGCGGCGGGTCGGCGGAGGAGCTCGGCGCCGCGGTGTTCCGGACGTGGGTGCTGCCGTTCGAGGTGCTGTCGGTGCTGCTGCTGGCGTCGCTGGTCGGCGCGATCGTGCTGTCCCGCCCGGACATCCGCGCGCGCCCCGAGGCCAACGGCCAGGCGCGGTCCGGGCCCGGGAAACAAGCGCGGCCCGGGCTGAGGGGCCGGTCTCAAAGCAAGCGCCGGGCGCGTCCCGAGCCTCCGGCGGACGGGGAGGGCCCAGCCTGATGCACCTCGCCTACCCGACGATCGTGGCCGCGCTGCTGTTCTCCGTCGGCGTGTACGGCGTGCTGGCGCGCCGCAACGCGATCCTCGTCCTGATGTCGGTCGAGCTGATGTTGAACGCGGTGAACCTGAACCTCGTCACGTTCGACATCTGGTACCGCGACCGCCTGCACGGCGGGCAGGTCCTCACGCTGTTCACCATCGTCATCGCGGCGGCCGAGGTCGGGCTGGGGCTGGCGATCGTCCTGCTGGTGTACCGGAACCGGCGGATGATCGACGTCGACCGGCTGCGCGACCTCGCCGAGAAGGACGATGCGACCCCCGCCGAGCTCGAACCGTCCGAGGAGCCGGAGGCGCCGGACACATCGGATAGGCCGGAGCCGGTCGAGGGGGCCGCACCGTGATCTGGTCCGCCTCCCTCGTCGCCCTGCTGCCGTTTCTCGCCGCGTTCGGCGGGATGCTGTTCGGCCCGTCCCTGACCCGGGCGCTGCGCGGCCCCGGCGGCTCGCCGCTCCGGAACGGCCCGGCGCTGATCGCGTGCGCCCCGATCGCGGTGTCGCTCGTCCTGGCGGCGGTCGTCGCGGCCACCGTGTGGCGCGACCCCGGCGAGCGGACCGGCGCCCTCACGCTGGTCGAGACCGGGTCGGTGCCGATCCGGGTCGGGCTCCAGGTGGACGGCCTGTCCGCGGTCGTCGGGCTGATGGTGTGCTGCGTGGCGCTCGCCGTCCAGGTGTACTCGGTCGCGTACATGTCCGAGGACCGGCGGTACTCGTCCTACGCCGCGTTCGTCTCGCTGTTCACGTCAGCGATGCTGCTGGTCGTCTACGCCGGCGACCTCCTCGTCCTGTACGCCGGCTGGGAGGTCATGGGCATCTGCTCGTACTTCCTCATCGGCCACCACTGGGAGGACCGGGCGAACTCGCGGGCGGCGGTCAAGGCGTTCCTCGTCACCCGGCTCGGCGACGTCGGCTTCCTGATCGGCGTGATCGTCCTCGGCGTGGGCGCCGGGACGTTCCAGATCTCCGGGATCACCGCGCGGGCGGGCGACCTGCCCGGCTCGACGGTGACGGCCGCGGCGCTGCTGCTGCTCGCCGGGGTCGCGGGCAAGAGCGCCCAGTTCCCCCTGCACACCTGGCTGCCGGACGCGATGGCGGGCCCCACCCCGATCAGCGCCCTCATCCACGCGGCGACGATGGTCGCGGCCGGCGTCTACGTGGTCGCGCGGCTGTTCGAGGTGTTCCTCCTCTCGTCCGCCGCGCTCGCCGTGCTCGGCATCGCCGCGGTGGTCTCCATGGTCGGCTCGGCCTGCGCGGCCCTCGCACAGGACGATCTGAAGCGCGTCCTCGCCTACTCGACGATCAGCCAGCTCGCCGTGATGGCCGCGGGGCTCGCCGTGGGCGCGAAGTCGGCGGCGATCTTCCACCTGCTGACGCACGGCGCGTTCAAGGCCCTGCTCTTCCTCGCCGCCGGCTGCGTCATCGTGACCGCCGGGTCGAACATGCTCGCCCACTACGGCGGCTTGCGGCGCGGGATGCCCCTCACGTTCTGGTCGATGACCGTCGGGTTCGCCGCCCTCGCGGGCGTCCCGCCGTTCAGCGGCTGGTTCAGCAAGGACTCCGTCATCGAGGCCGCCCAGCACGCCGCCACGCACGGCGGCGACGTCGAGCTGCCCGGAGGCGTCGCCTGGCTGGTCTACCTGGGGCTGCTGCTCACGGTCGTCCTGACGGCGGCCTACGCCGCGCGGGCGTGGCTGATGACGTTCTTCGGCGAGCCGCGCGGCTCGTACGAGGTGCGCGACCCGTCGCGGATCATGTCGTGGACGGTGGCCGCGCTCGCCGTCCCGGCCGCGATCCTCGGCTTCTTCGGTCTCGGGGCGCCGGAGCTGCGTCCCCACCTCGGGGCTTCGCTGCTGAGCGTCCTCCTGCTCGCGATCGGGGCGGGCGGGGCGTACCTCATCTGGAACCGCGACCCCGCCCTGGATCCCGCGCGCGCTCTCGGGCCTGTCCGTCCCGCCTTCGCGCGGGCCTTCTTCGTGGACGAGGTGTATGCGATCGCTTTCGTCCGTCCGGTCGAGGCCCTGGCACGGCATGTCGTGCTCGCCGACCGGAGACGCGTGGACGCCGCCGTCGTCGGGACGGGACGGGGCGCGCGCCGCCTCGGCGACCTGGTCAGAACCGTCCAGAACGGCAACCCGCAGCGCTACCTCACCGGACTGCTCGCCGGTGTCGCCGTCATCGTCGTCGCGGTGGTGATCTTCCAATGATCTTCGTGCTGATGATGGCGCTCCCGCTGGCCGGGGCGCTCGCGATGCTCGTCCCGGCGAACCGGTTCCTGCGGACCGGCTTCGCCGTCCGCGCGTTCGGGACGGCCGTGTCCGGCGCGACGCTGCTCGTCGCGATCTCCGCGATGACGGCGTTCGACTTCGGCGCCACGTCCCGCATGCAGCTGGAGGTCGACCGCGCGTGGGCGCCCGCCGTCGGCCTGCGCTTCCACCTCGGCGTCGACGGGATCTCGCTGCCGCTGGTCGTGCTGACCGCCCTGCTGACGTTCCTCTGCTTCCTCTACACGCTGAAGCACCCGCCGGAAGGCGGCCGCATCCGGCTGCTGACCGCGCTCCTGTTCGTCCTGGAGATCGGGATGCTCGGCACGTTCGTCGCGCTCGACCTCGTGCTGTTCTTCGTGTTCTTCGAGACCGTCCTGATCCCCATGTACGCGGTCATCATGCTGTGGGGCGGTCCCGGACGCCGCGACGCCGCCCTCAAGTTCATCCTCTACACCCTCCTCGGCTCGGGCCTCCTGCTCGCCGGGATGCTCCTCGTCGGCGCCAAGGCCGGCACCCTCGACATGACCGCCCTGGCCGACCGGCACGGATCCGGCCTCTCCCACGGCCTCCAGGTCACGGCGTTCGCCCTGATGGGCATCGGGTTCGCCGTCAAGGCGCCGATGTGGCCGCTGCACACCTGGCTCCCGGACGCGCACACCGAGGCGCCCACCGTCGGGTCCGTCCTGCTGGCCGGCGTCCTGCTGAAGATGGGCACGTACGGGCTGGTGCGGATCGCGCTGCCGCTCGCCCCGGACGGCGCCGCGTTCTGGGCGCCCTGGCTCGGCCTGCTCGCCGTCATCGGGATCATCTACGGCGCGCTCGCCTGCCTCGCCCAGCGCGACCTCAAACGGATGATCGCCTACTCGTCCGTCGGGCACATGGGGTTCGTCCTGCTAGGCATCGCGACGCTCACCCCCGTCGGCATCAACGCGGCCCTGTTCGGCAACATCGCGCACGGCCTCATCACCGGCCTGCTGTTCTTCCTCGCCGGGTCGGTCAAGGAACGCTGGGGCACCGCCGACATGAACGCGATCGGCGGCGGCATGCTCGGCACGTCCCCGCGCCTCGCCTCGATCCTCACCTTCGCGTCCGTCGCCTCGCTCGGCCTGCCGGGGCTCGCCGGATTCTGGGGCGAGGTGCTGGCCCTCGTCGGCGCCTACCGCCCGCACGCCGACCTGCCCCGGGAGACGTTCGTCACGTTCATGGCCGTCGCCGCGCTCGGCGCCGTCCTCACCGCCGCCTACTTCCTGCGGATGCTCGCCCGGCTCACCCACGGGCCGTCCGACGGCGTCGCCGAGCCCCGCGGCCCCGTCGCGGCCGTCTCCCTCCAGGAGTACGCCGCCTGGGTGCCGCTGATCGCGCTGACGCTGCTGGTCGGCCTCTGGCCGAAGACCCTGCTGGACGTGACCACCGGCCCCGTCCGCGCCCTGTTCGGAGGCGGCTGATGATCCAGAACATCGACTACGCCGCGATCGCGCCGCCGCTGATCCTCGCCGTCGCCGCCATCGGGCTGCTGCTCGCGGACGCGTTCGACGCGCCGCGCCGCGTCCTGTCCCTGCTGTCCGGCGGGTCCCTCGGTGCCGCGCTGATCGCCGTGATCGCGCTGGCGTCCGGCGACCGCCGCGCCACGTTCTGCCTCCCGGACGGCCTGCGCGACGGCGGCCCCCGCTCCTGCTCCTACGTCGCGGACGACTTCACCCTGCTGTTCCAGGGCATCGTCCTCGGCGCCGCCGTGATCGTCGTCCTGCTGTCCCTCCAGGAGATCACCGACTCCAGGATGCCGGTCGGCGAGTACCACTTCCTGCTCCTCGCCGCCGTCATCGGAGCGCTCGCCCTGGTCGCCGCCCGCGACCTCGTCCTGCTCGTCGTCGCGCTGGAGACGCTGTCGCTGCCGGTGTTCGCCCTCGCCGCGCTCCGCCGCTACGACGGGACGGCGTCCGAGGCCGCGCTGAAACTCTTCCTCGTCTCCGTGGTCTCCACCGCGATCATGCTGTTCGGGGTCAGCCTCCTCTACGGCGCGACCGGCGCCATGCACCTCGACCGGATCGCCCCGGCCCTGTCCCGGCTGCCGTCCGACCTCGACCCGATCGCCGCCGTCGGATCGGTGCTCGTCCTCGCCGGGTTCGCGTTCAAGGTCGCCGCCGTCCCGTTCCACTTCTGGGCGCCGGACGTCTACCAGGGCTCCCCGCTGCCCGTCGCCGCGTTCCTGTCCGTCGTGTCGAAGGCCGCCGGATTCGCCGGGCTCGCGATCGTCCTCGCCCTCGGCCTCCCCGCCTACGGGCACGTGTGGGGCCCCGCCGTCGCGGTCCTCGCCGCCCTCACCATGACCGTCGGGAACCTCGCCGCCCTCCGCCAGCGCACCGCGATCAGGCTGCTGGCCTGGTCATCGGTCGCCCAGTCCGGCTACATGCTCGCGCCGCTCGCGGTCGGCTCGAACCGCCTCCCCGAGGCCGTCGCCGCCACCACCGCCTACGTCGCCCTCTACGCCGTCATGAACATCGGCGCGTTCGCCGTCGTGATCGGCTTCCGCCGCCGCGGCCGCGTCACCGAGCGCTGGGACACCCTGGACGACTACCGCGGCCTTGCCCGCCGCAGCCCCGCCGTCGCCACCGCCCTCGCCTTCTTCCTGATCTGCCTCGCCGGCCTGCCCCCGGGCGTCATGGGCCTGTTCGCCAAGGTCGTCGTCTTCCGCGCCACCGTCGCCGGCGGGGTCACCTGGCTCGCCGTCATCATGGCGATCAACACGGTCATCGGGCTGTACTACTACCTCCTCTGGGCCGTCCGGCTGTTCACGCCGTCCGCCACCGACGAGCACTACGACGCGGCCCCCGGCCTCGGCGTCCGCGCCGCGATCACCGCGGCCGCCGCCGGCGCCGTCGTGCTCTCGGTGGCGCCGCAGATCGTCCTGCAGACGGTCACCCAGGCCACTTAGGCGGGAACGTCCACCCAGGTCAAACCGTTGATGTTCATGCCGGAGTCGACGGGGAGGCAGACGGAAGTGCAGTTCAACGGCGTCAAGACGGCAGCACTGATCGCCGCGCTGTCGGCATTGATGCTCGCCGCCGGATGGGTGTTCGGCGGCGGCGCGGGCCTGACGATCGCGCTGCTGATCGCGCTCGGCACCAACGGCGTCGCCTACTTCTTCAGCGACCGGATCGCGCTGCGCTCCATGCGCGCCCACCCGGTCGGCGAGGTCGAGGCACCGACCCTGTACCGGCTCGTCCGGGAACTGTCCACCTCGGCCCGCCAGCCCATGCCGCGCCTGTACGTCTCGGAGACCCGCCAGCCCAACGCGTTCGCCACCGGGCGCAACCCGCGCAACGCCGCCGTCTGCTGCACCCGCGGCATCCTGCAGATGCTGGACGAGCGCGAACTGCGCGCCGTCCTCGGGCACGAGCTGTCCCACGTCTACAACCGGGACATCCTGATCTCCTCGGTCGCCGCCGCCATCGCCACGGTGATCACCTACCTCTCCCACCTGGCGATCTTCCTGCCCCTCGGCCGCTCCGAGGACGACGACGGCCCGGGCCTCCTCGGCGCCCTCATGATGCTCGTCCTCGGCCCGGTCGCCGCCGCCGTCGTCCAGATGGCGATCAGCCGCACCCGCGAGTACTCCGCCGACGCCGCCGGCGCCCGCCTCACCGGCGACCCCCTGGCCCTCGCGTCCGCGCTCCGCAAGATCGACGCGGGCACCCGCGCCATGCCGCTGCCGCAGGACCCCGAACTCGCCACCACCAGCGCCCTGATGATCGCCAACCCGTTCTCCGGCGCCGGCATCGGCAAGCTCTTCTCCACCCACCCCCCGACCGCCGACCGCATCGCCCGCCTGGAGCGCATGGGCGGCCGCCGCTGAGAATTGCCCCGAACCAGCCGGGACCCGCCCGCGTCATAACACACGAGAGCGCGCCGGCCACTTCTGCGGGGGATGGGGCCGGCGCGCTCCCTGTTGCTACCGGTAGTTCACGAACTGGAGGGCCACGTCGAGGTCCTTGCCCTTCAGCAGCGTGATGACCTGCTGAAGATCATCCTTCTTCTTCGAGCTGACCCGCAGCTCGTCCCCCTGGATCTGGACCTTGATCCCCTTCGGCCCCTCCTCCCGGATGATCTTCCCGATCTTCTTCGCGTCCTCCTGGGCGATGCCCTCCTTGAGGCCCACGCTCAGCTTGTGCACCTTCCCGGACAGCTTCGGCTCACCCGCGTCGATCGCCTTCAACGAGATCCCCCGCTTGACGAGCTTGTCCTTCAGCACGTCCAGCACGGCGTTCGCCCGCTCCTCGGTGTTCGCCTGGATCTCGATCGACTCCCCGGACCACTTGATCCCCGCGTCCACGTTCCGGAAGTCGAACCGGTTGGCCACCTCCTTGGCGGCCTGGTTCAGCGCGTTGTCGACCTCCTGCCGGTCGAGCTTCGACACGATGTCAAAAGAGCTGTCGGCCATCGCACACACATCCCCTCAACAGCACCTTCACGATCCAGAGAGCGTATCGACTCCCGACGATCAGTCCCACGCCCCGCGCGCCCGGCCTCGATGTCACACCCACGCCCATGGTCCGCTAAGCTTTCCTGCGACACCACGGCGGGTTGCCCGAGTGGCCAATGGGAGCGGACTGTAAATCCGTCGGCTTAGCCTACCCAGGTTCGAATCCTGGACCCGCCACACCAGCGCACACAGCCTCTGACCAGTGCAAACGGTCAGAGGCTGTTCGCATTCCAAGATCCCCCGCATGCAGCCAGATGCCACCGAACGCACCCGGTTGTCACTGGTCCCGGAATATACGCGGAATGAGCCCGAGCGTGTTCGCGCAGGTCGCGCCGGGAACGGCGAAGGGGCTCCAGTGCAAACCGGAGCCCCTACAGGGTAGATCGGATCAGTCATCGAGAGCATCGTCGATTCGCTGGTTCGCTCGGTCGTGTTGGCCCAGGATGCACTTCGCGTAGACCTGCAACAGGACCTTGACGCTATGGCCCGCACGTTCGGCGACCTCAGTTGCCGGAACACCGGAGTTGAGCCACAGCGACACCCCCGCGTGCCGCAGGTCATACGGCCGCCGCGCCAGGGGAGAGGCGACCTGTTCAGGCGTGAAGGCCAGAGCCCGAGTCGCCGCCCAGACATCGCCGTAGGCCGTCGACCCGACGATGCCGCCCCGCTCGGTCTGGAAGATCCTCCCGTCCGCAGCCGTCCCGAACTCGGCGATATGCCCCCGGAGGATCTCCACCAGGACCGGCGGGATCGGGACCGTACGAACCTCGGCCAGCGGACGGAGCTTGAGCCCACGCTGCTCGTGAGTCGACCCGCTGTCTGTCCAGCGCGCCCCTGTCTCGGGCAGCGACCGAGTCAGGACGAGCTGTCCCCAGCCAATTGCCGGAAGATGGCAGTCACCCTTGAGCAGCGCCACCGCCTCAGCCGGACGAAGCGCCGCGTAGTACATGCAGGCGTACAGCGCCCGCAGTCGCCGGCCCCTTCCCCGCTTGCCGATGTAGGTGACCGCAGTTAGACATTCCCGCATCTGGCGAGGCCCGATCACGACGCGCCAGTCGACCTCTTCGGCGAGCTTGGGCGGAGTCCACTTGACCCTGTCGATCGGGTTCCGGTCGAACTCCTCCAGTTCGACGGCGTACTCGAAGGCGTTGTAGAGGACCGCCCGCTTACGCGCCACCGTCGAGGCCGCCGCCGGTTTGCCGTCCAGTCGTCGCGAGAGAGCGTTGAGCGCGGCCCGGACGTTGGCAGGCTTGGCGACCTCCGGCATGTCCAGCGACGCCTTCTCCAGCCACGAGAGCGCCTCAGCGATCTCGGCGGGTCGAGGCTTCTCCCGATCTTGCGGAGCCAGGTAGTACGCCCGCAACGCCCGCCGAAGAACTTCCACGTCGGGCGACTCCGGCGCGTCCTCCCGCACCAGCGCAGGCGAAACCGTCGCGATCGTCTCCGTAAGCCCGTCACGGCTGTTGGGAGCCGCGCCTTGCCACTTCATGTCGACGTAGGCCCGGCTGAACTCCAGCCACGTACGTGCAGGCTTCTCTGCCGCATCGCTCGGAAGCATCGAGAGCGGCAACCCCGAGTCGACGTCGAACTCTTCGCCGTTCTTCGCAGCCTGCCGCAGGTCGGACAGGAAGTTCTTCGCTTGCGTCGACCGCTGGAACGTCTGCGACTTCTCCCGCCCGGCGACCGTCCATCGCACCGTGTATGAGATGACCTTGCCTGGCTTGCTCGACCTCGGCCCGGCCTTGTTCGGACGGATCTCCCAGAACTTGACCTTGTACGACGTCCTCACGCCGCCTCCTGAAGGGTCCCGAGCCAGCGCATCAGCTCACTACGCCAGATGCGAAGTTCGTTGTTCGGGAGCCGGAGCGCTTCGGGCGCCTTCCCGATCTCGCGCCAGCGGTAGAAGGTCCGCTCAGACACGCCCCCCAGTTCTTCAAGGACTTGGGGGACTGTCAGGAGTTCATCGCGCCGAGTGCTCACGCTGCCTCCGCAGTTGCCGAAAGTTCTGGGGTGGGGTTCTGGGTTGCTTGGTCGAGCTGGGCGCGTCGGGTGACGCGTTCGTTGATCAGGTGCAGGAGCCGCGCTTCTCTGGACTTGACGTCCGGATCGGCAGGTCCCGCCCGTTCCCAGACGTGGACCGCGTTCGGGTCGGCCGGGTTGAGCACCGGGACACCGGCCTCAGCCAGCCGAGCCAGCACCCACGCCTTACGGTCCGCCTTGTGATCAGCCAACGTCTTGCCGGACCATTTGCGGGAGACCAGGACGCGGCGGCCGCCGTAGCCGAGATGCTCACGGCGGTGTGCCTTGCCCTTGCAGTAGCCCGGCGTCATCCCTTCCCGCGGATTCTTGGGCTGGATGCCGTAGCGCAGCCAGTTCGCGCAGGTGGGCGAGCAGGGTTCGTAGCGGAGGGTCTCGGCCATGCGGTCGACGTGTTCGCGCTGCGCGGCGGTTTCAGCGGTGTGGCATTCGGCGACGCCTTTGACCAGGTACTTGGTCAGGTAGCCGATCAGCTTGCGCGACTGCGCAGAGTCGGCCATGACGCCCTGGGCATCGATCTGCCGCCCGAACCTCACCACGTGAAGCGGTTCGGCGTCCTCGTCCAGACCCAGCTTGTCTAGCGCCTCATCCCAGGTCGGAAGCACCTCACCGGTAGTGGGATCGAGGTAGCCGCCGTTCTCGCCCGCGACGTCATCCCAGACCGGGAGGTGTTCGCCGTCGAAGACGACACGGTCGGTCGGAGGCCACCACACTTGGTGATAGGTGGCTGCCACCACCTGCCGCAGTTCAGCGCGGGAGATGGTTCCCCGTATAGCCATGTGCAGGTGGGGAGCCAGACGGCGTTGCGGTTCGACGGTGGCGAAGTACTGGACGTCGTAGCCGACGAACCGGCGCAGGTTCTGCACGAACCGGTCGACCAGCTTGGAGAAGTGCAACGCGTCGCGAGCGGCCCGTGTGTAGTCGTAGGTGTCCGGGTCGACCGGCGTTCCATCGCCCCGGACGCGCCCGTAGGAGTCCAACGTCAGGGTCAGAAAGATCGACGGCCGGAAGGTCTTCCCATCGCGGCCCCGGTACACCTTGCCGACCGTGCGGGAGTCGACCGGACGCCGAGGAAGGTCCGGCGCGTCCTGCCGCCGCCGAGTCGACCGAGCGCGCCGGCCCTTGCTCTCCTCACCAGTCTTGAGGGCACCCCGCACCCCGGACCGTTCGAGCTCAATGTCCAGGTCACGCACCACGGCATCCCAGAACCCGACGTCTTCACCGTTCGCCGTCCCCTCCAGGCCAGCACGCTCACGAGCCGCCGTCGCTTGTGCCCGCAACTCCATCCACGCGCGTTGCTCAGCGTCGGGATCGGCCCGAGTGATGACCGGTTCGGAGGTCAGGTGCCAGCCCTGGGAGCACTGCACGGCCCGAAGCTTGCGCTTGCGTTCGGCGCACGACGGGCACACCGAGGCCAGAGTGTGACCGCACGGGACATAGACCACTTCGGCCGCACCCGTGTTCAGGTCGACACGCCGCATAGGCACTGGCCGGATACAGACGCCTTGTTCGACGGCGACCGCTTCCAGGACACCGCGCGCCAGCGGGGGCAGCGTCTTGACCACCGCATCGGAGGAGGAGCCGTCGAGGGGCGAGGGGTCGACGTCGGGAGCGTCGAGGGTGGGTTGGGTGACGGTGGGAGCAGCTTTGGTCACGCGGCCCCCTCGACGTCGAGGTCAGGCAGGCCGAGCGCGACCATCGCGCGGATATCAGCGTCGCAGACGTAGGCCGCCCGCACCCGCACCGGATCGGGTGAGGTTTCCAGCCGGACGAACCCGACGCCCGCGCCGATCTCGGGGACGGAGGAGATCTGGTCAGCCAGTGCGCCGCGGTCGCGGGCACCCTCCCCAAGCACCATGTCGACCTGGTCGTCTTCGTCCAGCCGCAGCGCGATGCGGTCGGGGAACAGGTTGCGCAGGTTGTTGACCTCTTTGCGGGCGTCCTGCTGCGCGCCGATCACGCAATACCCCACCGACCGGCCCTGACTGGTCAGCACGGCCAGCGCCGACTCGGCCCGCTTGCGGAGATCTCGGTCAGGGCAGTAGGCGGTCAGGAACGCCAGCTCATCCACCACGATCACCCGGAACGGGTGTTCATGCGAGGGCGTGAACGACCGGGTGACACCGGCGAAGAGTTCGGCGCGTGCGTTCATGTCTTCTGCTGCCGCCTCCAGCAGTTCGACCATGCCGCCCTTGGGATCGGAGGAGTAGCGCCCGTACCGTTCGAACAGACCGCGCCCGTAGGACAGTTCCATGCGTTTGGGGTCGATGGCCCACACCTCCACCAGCCCGCCGAGGATGAGCGGCAGGAGTGCGCGGATGGTGGACCAGATGACCGAGCCCTTGCCGGCCCCCGTCGCCCCCGCGATCAGGACGTGGGTGCCGAGGAGCCGCAGCCGCCAGGGTGAGCCGTCCTCGGTCCGTCCGATCTCCAGGCCGGACAGGTCGATCTCGGACGGGTCGGGGACGGGGAGGGCGGGGATGGGGACGGCGAGGGCATCTTTGCGGACGAACTCCAGCCAGATCCGGCCTGGACGGTCCCCGTCGCGGACGCGGACCAGGGTTGCGCCGAAGCCGTGCGCGAGGTTGACCGCGACCCGTTCCCACGCGTCCGGAGCCTGCCCCTTGAGCATCTTCACCAGCACCCGATCCGACATCGGTCCGGACCGGACACGGACGAGGGAGGGCAGGTACTCCCGCCCCTTGTGGACCTTGGTCAGTCCAGCCGTCACGAGGACCGGTTGCCAGTGCCGCCGGTACACCGCGACCAGCCGCCACCGGGCGCGAGCGGGACGAGCCGCGTACCGGACGAACGACGGACGGTCCACCACCGCCCACACGACCAGGCCGACCGCGACGAGGACCAGGACCAGGACGGGGACCGTCCACCCGAACCGGACGCCGAGCCAGCCCAGGACGGACAGGACGGAGACGGGGACGATGTTGCGGACCAGGAACACCACCGTCCGGACCAGCGCACGGACGGCATTGACGAGCAGCACGAGCCCTTCAGGCATGTGCCAAACGGGGGGCGCCCACTTGGGGGCGGCGAACGGGTCACGCTGCGCTTCGACAGCGACGTTTTCACCGGGGCCGAGCTTGCGGAACTCCCATGCCATGATGGGTACACCTCTTCTTTGTGCTGTTCAGGGAGAGAAGCGGGGCGGCCGGAGGTACTAGCTCCAGCCGCCCCACCTACATCAGGCCGCCGGGCTCTCGGCGGACTCGGTCACCGCACCGTTCGCAGCGTGGAGGCGCTCCACCTCGGCCGCGTAGACGGCGAACGACTCGGCCAGCTTGCGCGCGACCGTGACGTCTTCGGCGGTCGGCGCCTCCGGGTTCGTCGGGGTGATGAACACGTCAGCACCGGCGTGCGAGATGACCATCTGCACACGGTCACGGCCCGGCGCGCACCACACCCGCACAGTCGGGTCGGGCAGCAGACTCACGCTCACCGCCGTCTTCCCGTCCGGGTCGACAGACACCGTGGTGTAGCTGTAGCTACGGGACCCCATCACGCCACCGCCTTCCCCGACGACCGGCCCGACGAGGGACGACGGCCGGAGCGGTACAGCCGCTCGACCTCCACCGCGTACGCCGCAGCCTGCTCGGCCAGCCCCCGCGCGAACTCCACATCCCCGGCGCTCACCCGCTCGGGAAGGGTGAGGGTGACCAGCACCCGCCCCGCCTTGACCGTGAACAGGGGCGTCCGAGCCCGGAAGGGCTTGAACTCCACCGAGGCCGATGCGTCGATCGGCAGCGACAGCGCCGACATGCGCCCGCCCGCCATCACGCCGCATCCTTGGCCGCGTTGTCCTTGCTCGCCGTCCGGCCCGAGCCGTTGCCCTTGAAGTTGGCCGGACGCACCGTCGCCGCCTTGAGGCTGTAGGCCAGACGGCCCGTGCCGCTGTTGACGTACGGCGTCACGCTCAGGCCGTCGAACTCGACCGGCACGAACGGGAACCCCGCGGGGGCCTCCGGGACGATCGGCTGGACCGGGGCCATCAGCTTGACCTTGAACGTGCCCTTGGACTCCGGGTCAGCGTCGAGAACCTCCACGGCCCAGACCAGTTCGCCGGTCTCCTTGTCCCGCGCCTGCACGAAGTTCTCACGGGTCGACCGGTCGAAGTCCCGCACCGGCTCCACCCCGCCCTTGACGAACGCCCCGAACGGAAACACATCCCCGAACGCGACCTTGAACGGACCCTGCACCGCCATCCTGATTGCTCCTGTCGATCGATCTTCCTGACGACAACTCGGTCTGTCGAGTTGCCATACCGACAGACTATGCGACGGGAAGGGATCTACAAGGGCTGCAAGACGACTTATCGAGTGATCTGGATCACAGTCCGTAGGACTCTTCGAGCACGTGCAGCGATCCCGGGAGCGCGACCTCCACGACCAGGACCGTCCGCCCCGTGGAGTCGACCACCGAACCCAGCACCGACAGCACGGGCTCTCCCTCTGCCAGGTCGAGGGATTCCCGCTCTTGGTCGGTGGGTCGCCGAGCGCGAAGGCGCTCATCAACGCGGGCCAATCGGTCCTTGGTTCGCGCGGTCAAGAGCTGGCGGACGGGGACCGTCAACGGCCCCTCTTGGTCCAAACCCGAGGCCCGTGCGACATCGAGCGGAGTCCACAGCGAGACAAGCTCACTGGCGATGGAGTCGTACAGCCCCACATATCGCCGCAGGTGGACAGGCGCCGACTCGGCCAGGCCAAGCAGCATCGCCACCGCATTCGGAGCAGCGGCGCGACCGACCTCCGCCACTCTGACCGACGAGGCGGTTTCCTGGCGATCCAGGACGGCCAGACCGGGCCGACTGCTGCGCGCCCCAGGCGAGGACGCGGCCTTGACGAAGGTGCCCCGCCCGTGTTCGCGATGCAGCTCGCCCAAGAGCTGCATCTCGTTCAAGGCGCGAACCACCGTGGGACGTGACGCCCCGAACTCCCGCCCAAGCGCCGACTCAGAGGGAATCGGCGCGTTGACGGGATAGGTCCCGTCCTTGATCCGAGCGCGAAGCGTCTCCATGATCTGGACGTACTTCGGAGCGTACGAAGCGTGATCTGACACGAGGTCCTGCCAACAGCTCGACAACACGAGTACATCAAGGAAACCAGACGACACCGGCACTGTCACGACATCACTGGTTCCGAGCTGGCAGTTCTTCGCGGAGAAGTGGCTTTTATGCCGGGAACGAGTTGGGCCGCCCGCCCTGCGGGCGTTGGGGAAACCCCACCGGACCGGGGGGAGCGGTGGGACACGCCCAGCAGGGCGGGGGCTGCCTATCGGATAGCGGCCGGGCCGGTGGGCCTGCACACGTGCGGCAGACCTCCCACGACCGGACGGCCCACCGCCCGCGCGGCGGAAAGCATGAACGCGTAATCGACGGCGATGCGCGCCCAGACGATCTTGCCCTCGCCCAGGGTGCACCATCCCCAACCGCCGGAGGCGAACGCCTGAACGATGATCAGACCGCGCCCGCACTCGGCGCCGTCGACCGGCCTTTGCGGCTCAGGGTGTCCGGGGTGCCCGTCCCACACGCACAGCTCTATGCCAGCGTCGATCCGGCTCACCCAAGCGCGGATCAGGTCACCCTTGCAGAGCGTTGCGGCGTTCCCTGCCAGCTCACTCATGATCTGACAGGCGTCGATGGCGTAGGCCGCCAGGCCCCATCCGTCCAGGGCCTCACGCACGAGAGCGCGGGTCAGATACACGCCGTCGGGGCACGCTTTCGTCAGCGTCTGCATACGCTGGTTCGTCGCCGTGTCCATCAAGGACGCTGCGGTCATCGGAGGTCGCCCTCCTTGCCGGCGACTGGGCCCGACAGCATGCGAGTCAGCACCGCCGGAGCCGACTCGACTTCATCGACCGGCACGACGTTCTCACCGGAGTCGGCCCGAACAAACCACCACGCCCCGCCGACCCGCTCACACCCCACGTGCACCGACCGCGCCCGGTCGGCCCCGCTCACCACGAACAACGTCGGAGGCATGCCCGACCGGCTCGCCAATCCACATGACAACGGCTCACCGTTCCGCACGATCACCGCGTCCAACGCCGCCAGGTGCAACCGACGCGCACCTACCGCGTGGTTGAGCCGAGCATCGGGCCGACCGGCCTTGCCAGGGCCCAACTCCATCGGCTCAGTGACCACACTGGCCTCTCCCGTGTCACCCGCCATCACAACGTCTCCCCTCTCTGTGTTCGGATACCGCAGGACGAACCAGCGCGTTCGCGCACCCGCGCCCTGGCATCTGTGGACGCGAGTCCGGCGACACGGGGTCTCTGCCGTCAGCCTGATTCACGGCCCGCACCCGAACCGAGTCGACTGACGGCCGCCCGCACCATGCCGCCGGACTCGCCGCTTTCACGCCACCTCGGCGCGGCTTTCCCCGCCGCACTCAGTGCAGCGCTCCCGCTTCCGTTCCGGTCCACGTCCGGAGCCACACCGCGTGACGAGCAGGTCAACCCGGGACGACACCCAGGACCAACCACGCCCCATGCACGCAACGCACTCGTTCCGGTCGCTCGCCTTCACCCGGTACCTCCGAACCGATACGGCGTTTTGGTGTGGACCATCGTGGGCGACCAACTGACCGGAACCGATATGCAGGGCATATACGACCGTCGTATCTTCGGGACGTGAGTGATCCGCGACCCTGGACCGACCCGCACCTACGCGCAGCATGGGCGAAGGGCGATTGGTCCGAGATCTTCCGTCGGTACAGGCATGTAGCCGGACTCACCCAGCGACAACTAGAACCGCTGGTCGGGATGGCTCAGCCATATATCTCTGACATTGAGCGCAAGAAGGTCACGGTGACGTCCGCCGAAGTCGTCGAGCGGATCACTCTCGGTCTAGGAGTGCCAGAAGAGTTGAGCGGTGTATCAGGCCATGAAGACAACCCATCCATCTGGCAGCCACCGGTAGAACTACGGGAACGCATCGCTCACGCTCACACCACAGGCCGCGCTGACCTCAGCCTTGCAACCTGGATCTCTGACGTCCTCGCGACGTATCGACGCGCCGAGGACACCGCCAGCGGTCGGGACCTCTGGCCGGTAGTCCGCAGCCAGCTCGACGCCGTCACTCGGCTACTCCCTGACTCCTCCGGAGAGACCGCAGACGGGTTGCTCAGCTTGGCCGCTGAACACGCGCATTGGCTGTCTTGGGTGGCCGCCCAGGAGAACCAGACCGGCCCGGCGTTGGCTTGGCTCGACCTCGCACAGGGATGGGCGATCGACGCCGGAGCCGACAACCTGAGTTCCTGGGTTAACCGTGTCCGGTCCTACTACGCGCTAGACCGAGGCGACCCCGTCAGGGCTCTGCGCATCGCTGGTCAAGCGCGCCTGAACGTGGCTGCACTCTCGCCCGCAGCAGTCGCCGCAGCAGCGCAACAAGAAGGACTAGCGGCGGCAGCACTGGGCGAACGGGATCGGGCCCGACGACTCGCCGACGAGGCTTACGAGCTGGCATTGCAAGTCCCGGACGCCGAGGACCGGCCGGGGTGGCTGTACTGGCTTGACCCAGTGCGAGCTCAGATCCAGCGTGCCGACATGGCATACGCAGTCCGCGACTACAGCGACGCAGCCGCAGGGTACGCCCAGAGCCTCGACCAGCTACGCGACTATCCCCGCGATCACGCGTACTACGCCGCCCGCTACCAGGACGCGCGCAGCCGCACCAGCTCTAACTAGAGACCTCTTCGGCGTCCGTGAGCACCGCGCCTTCACCGGCATGATCACGGACAGCAGAACGCATCATCTCTAGGATCGTCTGCTCGTCCGGACCTTCACGCAGCAGGTTCGCGGTATCCAACTCGACTTCGTACGTGTGCCCGCGGGCAGGCTCCAGACCGAACATGCCGCTTCCATCGTTAACCACGTACGTCAGCCGCCACTTCTCCATACCGCTCCCTAGTGTCTCTAGCCGCACATCGGAGCCTACCGAGCGCCTCAGACGTCGTTGCCAGTCCTACCGCACAGCCAGCGATCATTGCCGAATTGGACTGTTTGAGATCAAGGGGCGGCGGCGCTCGCGCCGCTTGCGCGGCCCAGCGCCGCGCCGCCGGAGCGTGCGGCGTGGGCGCCGGTCTCCGGCGCCGCGCGCCCGGCCGCGCATCGGTGCCCGCTGAGCTTGGCCGCTGACCACCCGTCCGCTCGGGGTCGCGCCGCCGCCTAGCAGCGATCAGATGCCCGCATCACCTGTAGTTCAGGGGAGTTTTCGCCAGTCTCGGCCAGCGACCACCTGCCTCACCCTCCGAGGCGCGATGACCGTGACGACCAGCGCCACCAAGGTGGCTATGCCAGCAACGAAGAATACACGCCACCGGAGCTCCGAACCGGGGAAGTCGTCGCCAGTTCCCGCGACGGACGCGATCGTGACTGTGGCGAACAGAAATACGCTGGCGACCCGGGCCCAGAGACGGAAGGTGAGCGCCGGCAGGGCCCCAAGAAACACAGCACAAAAGCCCAGAAGCAAGGTCATAGCACCACGCTGCCACACGGCGGCCCCCGCCCGCCGGTGGTCGCCGGTTCAAGACGCAGCCACATCACCTGTGACCAGCCGAGATCAGGACTAGGTTGAGGCGCCTTCGGTTGCGCGAGTTCGAACAAGGGGGCTTCGCAGCCCCCTTGACCCCCGCGACCCGGAGGGCACTCCCGCGCGAATCTGTCTGTCACGGGTGGCGCGCCGTTCGCGCGGGAGCACCCTCCGGACAGGTCTGTCCGTCCGTTGCGGTCTGCGTTAGGCAAGTGAGACAAGGAGCGAAGACAGCAGCGACAGCAACCGTGACAGCAACACCAGCGAAACAACAGCGAACGTGATCAACCCTCAGAGGGAGTTTTGTGGCCGAGCGTTCCAGTATGACTAGTCACTGTGAGTGACAATCATATGGCGGTGGATTGTGACCATGGGTGTGGCTGAGCTGCACTGATGGCATGGGTGAGCGTAAGCCG
>NZ_JBDPLY010000089.1:0-1364 GCF_039871695.1 Actinomadura sp. B10D3 | reverse complement strand
GAACCCGAACGGGTTGACCCGCCCGAACGCGGCCAGCGACCCGATCAGGCCGATGTTCGGCCCTTCCGGGGTCTCGATCGGGCACATCCGGCCGTAGTGCGACGGGTGGACGTCACGGACCTCCATGCCCGCCCGCTCACGCGACAGACCACCCGGACCCAGCGCGTTCAGCCGCCGCTTGTGCGTCAGCCCGGCCAGCGGGTTGGTCTGGTCCATGAACTGGGAGAGCTGGCTGGTGCCGAAGAACTCCTTGATGGAGGCCACCACCGGCCGGATGTTGATCAACGTCTGCGGCGTGATCGCCTCGACGTCCTGGGTGGTCATCCGCTCCCGGACCACCCGCTCCATCCGCGCCAGCCCCAGCCGCACCTGGTTCTGGATCAGCTCCCCCACCGTGCGCAGCCGCCGGTTGCCGAAGTGGTCGATGTCATCGACCTCGATCGGCACCGGAACCGCACCCAGCGTGGCCTCCTCCTCACCAGCATGCAGCCGCACCAGATACTCGATCGTGCCGACGATGTCGTCCTTGGTCAGCGTCCCCTGGTTCATCTCCAGGTCAAGACCGAGCTTCTTGTTGATCTTGTACCGGCCGACCTTCGCCACGTCGTAACGCTTGGGATTGAAGTACAGATTCTCCAGCAGCGTCTGCGCCGACTCCCGCGTCGGCGGCTCCCCCGGCCGCAGCTTGCGGTAGATGTCCAGCAGAGCATCATCCTGACCGGAGGTGTGATCCTTCTCCAGCGTCACATTGATCGACTCATACGAGCCGAACCGCTCCCGGATCTGCGCCTCATCCCACCCCAGCGCCTTCAGCAGCACCGTCACCGGCTGCTTGCGTTTGCGGTCGATACGCACCCCGACGTTGTCACGCTTGTCGATCTCGAACTCCAGCCAGGCACCCCGACTCGGAATCACCCGGCACCCGTAGATGTCCTTGTCCGACGCCTTGTCCAGCGCCCGATCGAAGTACACCCCCGGCGAGCGGACCAACTGGGAGACCACCACCCGCTCGGTCCCGTTGATGATGAAGGTGCCCTTGGGCGACATCAACGGGAAGTCACCCATGAACACCGTCTGGCTCTTGATCTCACCCGTGGTGTTGTTGATGAACTCCGCCGTGACGAACATCGGGGCGGAGTAGGTCATGTCCTTGTCCTTGCACTCCTCCACGGAGTACTTGGGCGGTTCGAACCGGTGGTCGCGGAACGACAGCGACATCGTCCCGGAGAAGTCCTCGATCGGACTGATCTCTTCGAAGATCTCCTCCAGCCCCGACTGCGTCGGGACACTCCTACTACCGGCCTTCTGGGCCGCCTCGACCCGGGCCTTCCACCTCTCGTTGCCCAGCAGCCAGTCGAAGGAGT
>NZ_JBDPLY010000088.1:0-1430 GCF_039871695.1 Actinomadura sp. B10D3 | reverse complement strand
CTAGTACTCCAGCGGTAAGTCGTGATCTTCAGTGTCTTCAGGTCTGTTGTCGCTGGTAGTGGCATGTGCGTGCGTGGGCTTGATGGCGTCGGCGCCAGAGTGACCAGTGGCGGGTGTGTTCGACAGCCGGTGGTGGAGCGGTGGTTGACCGGGCCATCAGGCGTTGGACTTCGGCGAGGGTGAGTGGCGTCAGGTCGGGCTGGTCATGTGGGTGGGTGTGCTCGGAGACCGTGACCGCGGTCAGGAAGGCGTGGGCGAGCATGGCCATGGTGGTCCACCGGTACCAGGAGGTCCAGGTGCGGACCTGGTGTTGGTCCAGGCCGCACAGGCCCTTGCCGGCCTGGAATGATTCCTCGATCGTCCAGCGGCGGCCGGCGACTTTGACCAGGGTCTGCAGCGGGACGGGCGCGGGGGCGTAGCAGCGGTAGAAGGCCAGCTCACCGGTGCGGCGGTTGCGGCGGACCAGCAGCCACCGGCAGCCGGGTTGCTGGTGGTCGATGCCGATCAGGGCCCAGTGGTAGAGGCGGTGGCCTTTGGCGCCGGTCCCGGCCGAGAGTGTCTGCCAGGCCCGTTTGGGCAGTGCGGCGGCGGCCTGGTCGGCGCGGCGGGTGCCGATGCCCAGGGTGACGCGGTGGCTGGAGGCGACCGCCAGCACATAGCCCACGCCGCGTTGTTCCAGTTCGCGGCGCAGGTCCGGGCTTTGGCCGTAGACCTCGTCGCCGGTGGCCCACCCCGCGTTCACTCCGGCGTCCAGCGCACGGGCGAGCATGCGGCGGGCCAGCTCGGGCTTGGTGGCGAAGTGCCGGTCGGCGGGCACCCCGGCCGCTTGGCGCCGGGGTGTGTCGCCGGCCCAGATGCGGGGCAGGTAGAGCTCCCGGTCGAGGAAGGCGTGCCCGGCATCGGTGGCGTAGCCGAGGAACACCGCGACCTGGCTGTTCTCGATCCGGCCGGCGGTGCCGGTGTACTGGCGCTGCACCCCGGCACTGCAGGTGCCCTTCTTCAGATCGCCGGTCTCGTCCACCACCAGCACCGCCCCCGCCGCCCCGAGCTGCTCGGTGACATAGCCGCGCAGGTCATCACGCACGGCGTCGGCGTCCCACACCGCCCGGCTCAGCAGGTACTGCATCCCGTAGGGGTCGCGGTCCCCGGCGTGCTCGGCGATCGTCCAGCAGTTCTTGCGCGGCAGCTCCGCCAGCAGGCCCTCCAGCAGGCCCCGGAACCGCCGCCGTGTCTCCACCCGCTTGAACCTGCAGGCCATCTGGCCCAGCAGATCCTCCAGCATCGTCTGCCACCGTCCAGGGTCTACGCTGGGCCCAGCGGCCACCACGCGATCTTCGGTTGTCCTCACAAACACCCATGATCACGCGGTGGCCGTCTGCATGCTTCAGCACCCCCACAAGCAAGATCACGACTTACCGCTGGAGTACTAG
>NZ_JBDPLY010000087.1:0-1438 GCF_039871695.1 Actinomadura sp. B10D3 | reverse complement strand
CACTGGTTCAAGACGGCGGTGTTCTACGAGGTGTCGGTCCGCGGGTTCGCCGACAGCAACAACGACGGCTACGGCGACCTGCGCGGCCTGATCTCCAAACTCGACCACCTGCAATGGCTCGGCGTCGACTGCCTGTGGCTGCTGCCCATCTACCAGTCCCCGCTCAAAGACGGCGGCTACGACATCGCCGAATACACCCGCATCCTCCCCGAATTCGGCGAACTCGGCGACTTCGTCGACCTCATCGAACAAGCCCACGCCCGCGGCATCCGCGTCATCGCCGACCTGGTCATGAACCACACCTCCGACCAGCACCCCTGGTTCCAGGCCTCACGCACCGACCCCGACGGCCCCTTCGGCGACTTCTACATGTGGGCCGACGACGACACCGGCTACCCCGACGCCCGCATCATCTTCATCGACACCGAATCCTCCAACTGGACCTACGACCCCGTCCGCGGCCAGTACTACTGGCACCGCTTCTTCTCCCACCAACCCGACCTCAACTACGACAACCCCGCCGTCCAAGACGCCATGCTGGAAAACCTCCGCTTCTGGCTCGACCTGGGCATCGACGGATTCCGCCTGGACGCCGTCCCCTACCTGTACGCCCGCGAAGGCACCAACTGCGAAAACCTCCCCGAAACCCACACCTACCTCAAACGCGTCCGCGCCGAAGTCGACCGCCTCTACCCCGACCGCGTCCTGCTCGCCGAAGCCAACCAATGGCCCGCCGACGTCGTCGAATACTTCGGCGACCCCGCCGCCGGCGGCGACGAATGCCACATGGCCTTCCACTTCCCCGTCATGCCCCGCATCTTCATGGCCGTCCGCCGCGAACAGCGCTACCCCATCTCCGAAATCATGGCCCAAACCCCCAAAATCCCCGACTCCTGCCAATGGGGCATCTTCCTCCGCAACCACGACGAACTCACCCTGGAGATGGTCACCGACGAAGAACGCGACTACATGTACACCGAATACGCCAAAGACCCCCGCATGAAAGCCAACATCGGCATCCGCCGCCGCCTGGCCCCCCTGCTGGACAACGACCGCAACCAACTCGAACTCTTCACCGCCCTGCTGCTCTCCCTGCCCGGCTCCCCCGTCCTGTACTACGGCGACGAGATCGGCATGGGCGACAACATCTGGCTCGGCGACCGCGACGCCGTCCGCACCCCCATGCAATGGACCCCCGACCGCAACGCCGGCTTCTCCCACTGCGACCCCGCCCGCCTCTACCTGCCGGTCATCATGGACCCCATCTACGGCTACCAGGCCGTCAACGTCGAAGCACAGGCCAACAACCCCGGATCCCTGCTGCACTGGACCCGCAAAATGATCGAGATCCGGCAGCGCCACCCCGTCTTCGGCGTCGGCTCCTACGTCGAACTGTCCGCCTCCAACCCCTCCGTCCTGGCCTTCACCCGCGAGATCA
>NZ_JBDPLY010000086.1:0-1500 GCF_039871695.1 Actinomadura sp. B10D3 | reverse complement strand
GCCGCCTAATGGGAGCTGCCGGGTCGTAGAGACTCGGTAGCCGTAGCCGCCAGCAGGTGAGCACTTCCGCCGCCGGAAGCGTCCGACTTCTGTGGTCAGACCGTGCCCCTGCTGGCCGGCCGGGAGGCCAGACCGTTGATGGGGTGGCGTGCCCGCCGATCGAGGCGTGAGCACTGGATCCATTAGGCCGCGTGCCGCGCCTTCCGCAGGCTGCAAGGAGCGAAGTACCTGACCAGGAGGACGAGTTGCTGCTGATCGGCGATGACTGGGCCGAAGATCACCATGATGTCGAGGTCCAGGACGAGGCAGGCCGGAAACTGGCCGCCGCGAGGCTGCCCGAGGGTGTGGAGGGGATCGCTAAGCTGCACGAGCTCGTCGCCAAGCACGGCGGCGGGGACCTTGACGCCGCCGAGGTCGTGGTCGGGATCGAGACCGACCGCGGCTCGTGGGTGCAGGCCCTGATCGCCTCCGGCTACCGCGTCTATGCGATCAATCCCCGGCAGGTGGCCCGGTTCAAAGAGCGGTACGCCTCCTCCGGCGCCAAGAGCGACAAGGGCGACGCACACGCGCTGGCCGACATGGTCCGCATCGACCGGGCCCAGCTGCGGCCGGTGGCCGGGGACAGCGCCCAGGCCCAAGCCGTCAAGGTCGTGGCCCGCGCCCACCAGACCCTGATCTGGGAACGCACCCGCACCTTCCAGAGGCTGCGCAGCACGCTGCGGGAGTACTTCCCCGCCGCCCTGAACGCCTACGCCGACCTGGCCCTGACCAGCACGGACGCACTGGAACTGCTGATCAAGGCACCCACCCCGGCAGCTGGGGCCAAGCTGACCCGCACCCAGATCACCGCCGTCCTGGCCCGCGCCCGCCGGCGCAACCGGGACACCAAAGCGGCCACGATCCAGACCGCGCTGCGCCAACGACAGCTCGGCCTGCCCGAGCCGGTCACCGCCGCCTACGCGGCCACCGCCACCGCCCACGCCCATCTGATCATCGCGCTGAACGCGCAGATAACCGCGATCGAGGAGCAGGTGAAAGCCCATTTTCGAACGCACCCGGACGCTGAGATCTACCTCTCGATGCCCGGCATCGCGGAGATCACCGGCGCCCGGGTGCTCGCCGAGTTCGGAGACGACCCCACCCGCTACGCCACCGCCAAAGCACGCAAGAACTACGCCGGCACCAGCCCGATCACCCGGGCCTCCGGCAAGAGCCACACCGTCCAGGCCCGCTACGTCCGCAACAACCGCCTCGCCGACGCGCTGCAGACCCAGGCGTTCTCCGCCCTGCGCGCCTCCCCAGGCGCCCGCCGCTACTACGACAAGCAACGGGCCCGCGAGGCCGGCTACAACCCCGCCCTGCGCCAGCTCGGCAACCGCCTCGTCGGCATCCTCCACGGATGCCTCAAGACCCGCACCCTCTACGACGAAGCAACCGCCTGGTCGCACCACACCCAATCCCACGCCGCTTGACACCCAAACGACATGGGGTGTCTGACCA
>NZ_JBDPLY010000085.1:0-1505 GCF_039871695.1 Actinomadura sp. B10D3 | reverse complement strand
TCATGACACTCCCTGTGTCAACCTCAGGAAGCGAGAGGCTCCATGAGCGCTGTTGCGGCGCCGTGTTTGGTGGGGTCGTAGGGGACGCTGTCGTGCCAGCAGCGCCAGATGACGCGGATCCAGGCGCGGGCCAGGACGCGGATGGCGTGTGGGTGGTCTTTGCCTGCTTTGCGGGCTCGGTTGTAGATGTCAGCGGCCCAGGGGCTGGAGTGCCGGCTGTTGTCGGCGAAGGTGGTCAGCGCGACGCGGAAGCGTTTGTTGCAGGCCCAGCGGAAGTGCACGGCCCGGTGCTTGCCGGAGGCTTTGGTGACGGGTGTGCAGCCGGCCAGGGCGGCGACGGAGTCGGGGGTCTCGTAGGCTTGGCGGCAGTCGCCCCACTCGGCGAGCATCTGGGCGGCGTTGATCTGACCCGACCTTGGCAGCGACGTGAAGATCTCGCCGTCCGGATGCTCCCCGAGGTGGGCGGCGGTCGACCGGTCGAGGTCCTTGACCGCGGTGTTCAAGGCTTTGAGTACACCGACCAGGCCCAGGACCGCGTCGCGCAGCGCTTCGGTCGACGCCTCGCCGGTCGCCCCGGCCGGAGCCGACCGCAGGCGCTGCAGCAGCACGGCGGCCGGGCGGCGACCGGAGTAGCCGTGCTTGACGCAGAACGCGGCCATGCGCTTCTCGCCGAGGTGGCGTGCGCTTGCGAGGGTGGGGTAGCGGGTCAGGAACTCCAGGCTGATCGGCGACTCGACGTCGGCGAACACGGCTTTGGCGCCGGGCCAGTGGTCATCCAGCAGCGCGGCGAGCTGGTTGGTGGCCGCCACCCGCATCTCGACCAGGTCGGTGCGGGTGCGCACCACGGTCCGCAGCGCGCGGGTGTCGTCGCGGTAGGGGGTGGCCACCCGCAGGTGGTGTTGCCGCAGCCGCAGGTACTCGGCGATGACGGCGGCGTCGCCGGCGTCGGACTTGGCGCCCGACAGCACCTCGCCGTCCCGCCAGGTCTTGATCGCGTTCGGCGACACCGGCACGACCGGGTGCCCGGCCTCCAGCAGCAGATCGACCAGGCGGCCGTTGGGCCGTTCGATCCCGACCTGCACATCACCGGCCTCGGCGAACGTGGCCAGGCGGCGGATCAGCATCGCGATCCCGTCGGCGGTGTGGGCGATGGTGAACCGGTCGACGATCGTCCCGGCGTGGTCGGTCACGCAGACGGCGTGGACCTCGGCGGCCCAGTCAAGACCGGCGAAGAACTGCGCGGGGGGCAGCACAGCAGACAACACGACTCCTTGCGGTGGCAGCGACGACCCGGCGGCGACGAGGCCGGCTCCCGGGCGGTCACTAACCGGCGCTCTGCGGCGCATCTCCCTGTTGCCGGTCCGCGGCCCCGACAGGGCCGGGGGCGGTGGTGTCATGAAGGCCATCTCGTGGCGACCGACCAAGACCGTCACCCCGGCTCCCGCCGAGTCCCAACAACGCGCACCGTATCGGTGCCCGCAAGAAAGAGGGTGCCCTAGTGACCG
>NZ_JBDPLY010000084.1:0-1514 GCF_039871695.1 Actinomadura sp. B10D3 | reverse complement strand
AGAGGGAGTTTTGTGGCCGAGCGTTCCAGTATGACTAGTCACTGTGAGTGACAATCATATGGCGGTGGATTGTGACCATGGGTGTGGCTGAGCTGCACTGATGGCATGGGTGAGCGTAAGCCGTACCCCAGTGACCTCAGTGACGAAGAGTGGGCGCTGATCGAGCCGTTCATCGCCGCTTGGAAGGCCCGGCACCCCTCGGTCAGCGGCCACCGGGGCGCCTATGCGATGCGCGAGATCGTCAATGCGATCCGGTACCAGAGCAAGACCGGCTGCCAGTGGCGGTACATGCCGCACGACCTGCCGCCGCACACCGCGGTGGAGTACTACTTCTACCGCTGGCGTGATGACGGCACCGACCAGGCCGTCCACGACCTGCTGCGCTGCCAGGTCCGTGAACGCGCCGGGCGCGCCGAGGACCCCACCGCCGTCAACATGGACACCCAGAGCGTGCAGGCGGCCGCCACCGTCCCGGCCGGCACGACCGGGACCGATGCGGGCAAGAAGCGCCGGGGCCGCAAGCGCGGCATCGCCTCCGATGTGCTGGGCCTGGTGATCGCGGTGGTGGTGACCGCCGCCAGCGTGCACGACAACCCCATCGGCACCGCGTTGCTGGACAAGGTCGCCCTCGACGCCCCCGCGGTGCGCACGGTGTGGACCGATGCCGGGTTCAAGAACACCGTGACCGGCCACGGCACGGCCCTGGGCATCGACGTGCGGGTGGTACGGCGCGACCCGCAGGTCCGCGGGTTCGTGCCGCTGCCCAAGCGGTGGATCGCCGAGCAGGTGTTCGGCACGCTGATGTGGCACCGCCGCCTGGTCCGTGACTACGAACGCGACCCGGCCAGCGCCGAGTCGCGGATCTACTGGGCGATGACCACCAACATGACCCGCCGCCTGACCCGCACCGCCACCGCGACCTGGCGCGCCCCCGCCCCGCCGACCCGCGCCCCCAGCAGCCCGCAGGGACCGCCGGCCGCGGCCCAAGCGCCGACGCGGGCGGCGTGACCGATCCCGACGACCGGCGGCCCCGCGTTCCGAACGAGCTGCTGGCCCACCTGGAGACCTGCGAACACACCGCCCAAGCCCAACTCCAACGGCTCCAGGCGATGATCGCCGAGCTGTCCGAGCAGCTCGAACATGCCCAGCAGCGCCTGGAACGGCTGCGGCTGACCCGCCGGACGCTGCTGGAGGTCGCCGACCCCGAACCCGACCGACCACAGCCGGGCACCACACCGATCGACACGCTCCCAACCGCCTACCAGGACATCCTGGCCGCCTTCACCAGCAGTGACACCGCTCTGCGCTGCAAAGACCTATGCCACACCCTGGACACCGGCACCGAGCCCCGCCACATCGAGGCCATGCGCGCCAAGCTCAAGCGGCTCGTTGCCCGCGACCTCCTCGCCGAACATCAACCAGGACTGTTCACCCTGAACCACAGCGAACACTGAAATTCGCCCCATCACCCAGCACAACACACAGACCAGCCGACCACTCTCAAAACTCCCTCT
>NZ_JBDPLY010000083.1:0-1536 GCF_039871695.1 Actinomadura sp. B10D3 | reverse complement strand
CTAGTACTACATCACTAGATCGCGGTTGGTGACTGGTGGGTATCGGTCAGTGATCAGGATGGGGTGTGCGAGCGTGTCGGCATGCCCCCATCCCCTGAGAACGCCGCTGCCGGAGCGGTGACACGTGCCGATCTGGCCGAGTGGCAAAGCGAGTTCGAGCAGGTCTGTGCACGTTTTGAGAAGCGGTTCTTTCGGACCGAGTCCAGGCTGCACTTTCGGCAGTACCTTCGTGGCCTGCTGGCGCCACTGGAACGCAAGAACGCCTGGACCATCTCCGAGTTCACCGGAGAACCCACCAGGGCGGGGATCGAGCGGCTGCTGAACTTCACGCCGTGGAATGCCGATGTGCTGCGTGATGATGTCCGGGCGTATGCGATGGAGCATTTCACCGACTCGCGGGCGGTGCTGATCGCCGACCCCACCGGGTTCGCCAAGAAGGGCCGCAAATCGGTGGGGGTGCAGCGGCAGTACTCGGGCACGCTGGGCCGGGTCGACAACTGCCAGATCGGTACCTTCTTGTGTTATGCCAACACGGCCGGGGACCGGGTGCTGATCGACCGGGAACTGTACGTGCCCGAGCGTTCCTGGATCGCCGACCCGGAGCGCTGCGCCGAGGCCGGGGTTCCGGCCGGTCTGCCGTTCCGGACCCGGCCGCAGCAGGTGGCAGCCATGATCGACCGGGCGGTGGTGGCCGGAGTGCCGTTCGCCTGGTTCGCCGCCGACGAGGAGTTCGGGCAGAACCCGGGCCTGCGCGCTCACCTTCAGCAGCAGCGGATCTCCTACTGCATGGCCGTGCCCAAGACCACCGATGTCACGACCGGCAGCATCTCCACCGCGGCAGGCTCACCGCAGGTCGTCGAGCAGATCGCCGCCCGGCTGAAACCACATGACTGGTCCCGCCGTTCCTGCGGGATCGGCACGAAGGGATTCCGGGTCTATGACTGGGTGATGGTCCCCGCCGAGGGCGACCACCAGTACGTGTTCCGCCGCAACATCACCGACGGTGAACTGGCCTACTTCCACTGCTACAACCCGCGCGGCGAGAGCATGTGCGAACTGGTCCGAGTCATCGGTTCCCGCTGGCCCATCGAGGAGAGTTTCGAGGCGGCCAAACAAGAAGCCGGCCTCGACAGCTATCAGGTCCGTAAATGGGACCCCTGGTACCGGCACATCACTTTGTCCATGCTCGCCCTGGCGTTCTTGGCCGTGCTGCGCTCCACCGGTAAAAAGGGGACCCACGACCTGTGGACAACCCGAGCCGCCCCCGGTCGCACAACCGTCGAACCGGCACAAACCGCCGACACCGGCCCCAGTTGACCCAGGCACCGCAGATGCTCGCCCAGCCCGGCGACTGATCGGCCTGTCGATCAGCGAGGTCCGCCGTCTACTCAACCTCGCCGGCAAACCCGACCAGGTCATTGACCAGGGCCTGCACTGGTCGATCATCCGCCGCGAGCATCAGGCCCGAGCACGCCGAAGCCACTTCCGGCGACGCCTACACCTCCAAGTCCTACAGATCTAGTGATGTAGTACTAG
>NZ_JBDPLY010000082.1:0-1582 GCF_039871695.1 Actinomadura sp. B10D3 | reverse complement strand
CGATCGGCGCGTTGAACACGGACGCGAACACGAACGACTCGTTCACGTCGCCCTGCGACGTCGCGCCGTCACCGAAGTAGGCGATGGTGGCGCCCGCCGACGGTGTGCCGAGGACACCGTCGCGCTGAATGCCCATCGCGTACCCGGTCGCGTGCAGCGTCTGGCTGCCGATCACGATGGTGTAGAGGTGGAACATGTGTTCCGCGGGGTCCCAGCCGCCGTGGTTCACGCCCCGGAACAGCCCGAGCAGCTTCAGCGGCTCAACGTCCCGGCACCAGGCGACACCGTGCTCCCGGTAGGTCGGGAACACCATGTCGTTCTCGGACAGGGCGCGCCCCGACCCGATCTGCGCCGCCTCCTGCCCCAGCAACGGCGTCCACAACCCCAACTCCCCTCGCCGCGCCAACGCCACCGCCTCCAGATCAAACTGCCGCACGATCACCAGATCGCGGTACAGGTCGCGGACGTCCTCGGCGCTGAGGTCCAGGGGGTAGTCAGGATGCTCGACGCGCTCCCCTTCCGGCGTAAGCAGCTGAATAAAGCCAGGCCCAACGTTCTCAGCAGTTCCCTGAGCACCACGCACAAGATCGACCATTTCAAAGCCTTAGAAAAAGCGGGAGATCATCAAGTAGGCCAACAAAATCCCTGAGCCAAAAATCTAACCCTGTCAATTGTAGATCAATTGATTGATTGCGCAACATATGACGATGGCAACCAAAATGCCTCCACGAGTCATTCGGACTCGACTTTCTGAGACTCCATGAGGAGAGTAGTCAGACCGGCTTTCACATCATCCATGACCATTGACACCTCGGCCCCCTTTGATACATGGAGCCAGCCAACACTGTGACTGGTCAGCAGGTTGAGGTGAGGTGAGCCGGTTTCAGGCGGCGGAGGGCAGCCATGGTAGCCGGTTGGTGAGGCGGGTGAGGGCGTCCCGGAGTCCGATGCCGTGTTTGGCGGTGGTGGCCAGGTAGGACCGGATGGCGCAGAACTGTTTGGCTCCGGGCAGGGTGCGCAGGCAGCCGGAGACTTTCTGCCGGATCTTGATCATCCGTATTTCACATCCCGGTAGTCCAGGTGCCGCACTCCGGCCAGCTTCGACAGGCCCCGATCGGCGATGGCCTTTTGCGCCCACTCGGCCTGTTCCTTGGACAGCGTGACGCCCAGCGCCCTCACCCCGTACTCCTCGGCGGCGTGCATCACCATGGCGCCCCAGCCACAACCCACGTCCAGCAGCCGTAGGCCGGGCTTGAGGCTCAGCTTCCTGGCCACCAGGTCGTGCTTGTGGAACTGAGCCTGTTCCAGAGTCGAATCGCCCTGGGGATAACATGCGCACGTGTATGCCATGGACGGGCCCAGCACCCACTCATAGAAGGCGTTGGAAACGTCATAGTGATGCGAGATGGCCTGGGCGTCACGCCGCCTGGAGTGCCTGAGCCACGCTGGGACCCTCAGGGATCCGGCAAGGTCGTGAAATGAGGGTGTGACCTGCGGGATCGCTGGTCCGGTAGGCGGGTTTGGGGGTTCGCAAGTAGCGGGTGGGGCCCGCGCGGTTCGATGGAAGTTCTCACGCTCACCA
>NZ_JBDPLY010000081.1:0-1586 GCF_039871695.1 Actinomadura sp. B10D3 | reverse complement strand
TACGGCAGCTGTAGATCGTGGCTGTGGGGATGATGCTGCTGGTCGGCGGGGCGCCCGGGATGATCACGATCGGGTGGAGTGCCGGACATGCGAGACGGCCGCCGTGATCGTTGCTTTGTGTGACAAAAGTAAAGAACCCGGCGGCCGTCGGGGGCACGATAGCGCATGTCGATGATGAGCGCCGGGCGGGTTTCCTGGACGCGGTGATGGCCCGGATCGCGGGATGTTTCCGCAGGTGTGAGCCCCGGCGACTGGTCCGGGAGTTCGTGCTGGGGCTGCTGATGGAGTTGGAGGACCACAACTGCTGGACCTTGGGCGAGGCGCTGGGGCACACCGGCCCGCACCGGCTGCAGCATCTGCTGTCGCGGGCGAAATGGGACGAGCGGCAGGTCCTGGACCAGACTGCGGTGTGGGCGGCCGGGTACCTGACCGGCGACGATCGCCACGCGGGTCAGGACGCGGTGTTCATCCTGGACGAGACCGGCGACGCCAAGTCCTCCACCGACTGCGTCGGCGCCGCCCGCCAGTACTCCGGCAGCCTGGGCGGGGTCGCGTTGTGCCAGGTCACGGTCAACCTCACCTACGTCACCGCACGCGGTCACACCATCATCGACCGCCGCCTGTACCTACCCCGTGATTGGGCCTGCGATGAGGAACGCCGTGAGCTGGCCGGCGTCCCCGAACAGGTCGAGTTCGCCACCAAACCGCAGCTGGCCGCCCAGATGCTCACCCACGCCCACGACCGCGCGATCCGGGCGCCGTTCGCCGCTGGTGACGAGGTCTACGGCGGCCGCGACCTGCGCCGCCACATCCGCAGCCTGGGCATGAACTATGTGATGGCGGTCAAGCACGACCACCCCGTGGCGCTCGGCCCCCACACCACCACCGCCCGCAAGGCCGTCCGCCTGATCGGCGACGGCGGATGGCAGCGCGTACGCACCGGAACCGGAACCAAAGGCGTCCGCTCCTACGACTGGGCCATGCTCACCATCACCCCCGACGACACCCCCAACGACACCCCCGACGACACCCCCAACGGCCCAGACCAGGCCGGTGACCAGGCCGGTGACCAGGCCGGTGACCAGGCCGGTGACGCGATCCTGCTGGTGCGGCGGCACCGCTACACCCGCAAACTGTCCTACTACCGGTGCTTCACCACCGGCCCGGCGCCGCTGGCCCGCCTGGTCGCGGTCGCCACGCTGCGCTGGAAGATCGAAGAGGACCACCAGCTCGCCAAACAGGCCTGCGGCCTGGACAAAGGCCAGACCACCCGGTGGAGGTCCTGGCACCGCTGGACCTGCCTGGCCCTGCTGGCCTACACCTACCTCGCCGTCACCGCAGCCACCGAACCCACCGGCCCGGACGAGGACCCCGACATGATCGCGATCACCGTCCCCGAACTCCTGCGCAACATCCGAGGACCGATCGTGCCGGAGCCTCGCCGCGATCCCGAACACCGCCGCGCATGGTCCACCTGGCGCCGACGCCACCAATACCGAGCCCGAAAATGCCACCAGGCATGGCACGCCTACGCCGACACCAACACATGATCACCGCAGGCCAGAGCCTCAATTACAGCTGCCGTA
>NZ_JBDPLY010000080.1:0-1636 GCF_039871695.1 Actinomadura sp. B10D3 | reverse complement strand
AGCGCCAACGACGGGCTCGCCCCGATCACGTTCGAGCAGCGGATGACAGAAGCACGGGAAGCTTCAACGGCCCAGCTCAGGGCCGAAGTGGCATAACACCGTCTCCACGCTTTCAGGGGATTGACAGCGTTGGCCGCGTTCCCATCTGGACACCTCGTGCCGCTGAGTGTGTCAGAACCGGCGAGGTCGCAAAGTTGGGCGGCTAACGCACTGGCTTCTGGTGCCCCGCAGGCGTGCCAACTAAGCGTTAGCCTCGATCTTTCGTGGCTAAGGCGTGTCTCGAAGTCGGTGGAGCCATTCGTTGCTGGCGGTGATCTCCAGAGTGGCCTGGTAGCGGACGGAGAGCTTGCCGTACCAGGTGGCTACTGCCCGGTGGCGCTTGAGACGGTTGATGCCGCACTCCACGGCGTACGAGCCTCCATCAACGAAGACAACTGGCGGCTGGCGCCGCACGAGGGCCGCCGGCACTCGATGACGTGCTCGCCGTTCTCGGGTCAGCGACCCCCGGGCACGCGGCAACGTCTCCTCACCCGGCCATACGACCACGCCCAGTGGGTGATCGCCCTGCCCTCCGCCCTGCCCTCCGGCCTGTCACGGACGACAAGCGCGGCGACGAGGCCAGCGCCTCTCCTTCGATGCCACCATCATCGAGCCCGGCACTGACTCCTACCCGCTCACCCAGCCCCAGCCCCGAGAGCACGCTGCCGGCTGTCTCACACCACAACTCACCCGAAGGACGGGACTGCAATGTGGCCTGTCCTTCGCCACGCCAGTACGCGCGCCTTGTCATGGCCCTCGCAGACATCGAAGGCCACGACGTACAGGAAGCCTGGCCAAGCCGGCCGATGCCACCGAGCCGCGTGCCGGGGCGCCATAGGCACCCTGGGCTTCGCTGTCTGATCGCCGGCGTCTGGCCGCTACGGTGTGCCTGGTGAACACCACCGACCCCGGCGTGCTCGCATGGGCCGGGACCGCCATGGGCGCAGACCAGCCCGCCCGGGTCGTCCGGCGCCTGGCTGGAGGCTCGCACGCCGACACGCACCTGCTGGAAAACGGTACGGGCCGGGCGGTGCTGCGCCGGTTCCCCGCCGGGGACGACGCGGCCGCGAACGAGGCCCGCACCCTCACCGCACTCGCCGGCCTCGACGGGTTCGCGCCGCGCCTGCTGGCCGCCGACCCGGACGGCCGCACCAGCCGTCCGGCCACACTGATCACCGTCCTGCCGGGACGTCCCGACATCCTGCCCTCCGACCCACACGCCGCCGCCGCACAACTCGGCCGCGCCCTGGCCCGGCTGCACGCCGTCCCGACCGCCGCCCTCACCGGATTCCGTGACGGCGTCGCCACCGCCAACGCCGCACACGCCCGGCGGCTCGACCAGAGCCCCGCCGGCCCCGTCGCAGACGCCCACGCCGAAATACTCGCCGCCGAACCACGCGTGCTGACGCACTTCGACTTCTGGGCGGGCAACGTCCTGTGGAGCCACGGCGAGCTCACCGGTGTGATCGACTGGTCAGACACCCCATGTCGTTTGGGTGTCAAGCGGCGTGGGATTGGGTGTGGTGCGACCAGGCGGTTGCTTCGTCGTAGAGGGTGCGGGTCTTGAGGCATCCGTGGAGGATGCCGACGAGGCGGT